>NZ_JBFAAF010000107.1:0-17212 GCF_040639595.1 Micromonospora sp. NPDC023814 | reverse complement strand
GAACACGTGATCGGCAACTCCCGCACGCCCCGAACCACTCAACATCAAAATGATCAACTAGCGATCGCCGTCAACTGCGTCGGTGGATCGAGGCTCAGGCGTCGGGAATGCGCGCCCGAAGGTAGGCCCGAAGTAGCCGGCTTCGACATTGAGGCAATGCTTGAGGATTCCCAGCAGGTTGTTGCCGGTGGCGGTGCGGGGGAGTCTGGCTTCGCGTTCGCTCAGCCCGTCGAGCTTCCAGATCAGGTCTTCGCGAGTCGCCCGGAGGTAGTGGTGCAGCGCAGCCTTCGCATCGCCCAGGTCAGCCATGCCCACCAGTCTCCCTTATGCGCCCGAGCCGTCGTGCAAGGTGTCGTCTGCAAGATCAGCGCTCGGCTGGGGCGGTCGGCATCCCCATCATCCGTGCCCTGTCGAGTGGCTCCGTGCCTTGTGAAACACGGGCCGGCGATCATCCATAGTGGACATGTCCTACACTCCGCCGGTGATCAACAAGAAACGATCGGCGGCCGTCCTCATCGGACTGCTGGCGGCGACCGTGATGACCGGTCCGGCGCCAGCCCTCGCGGACGAGGAGACACCGGTCGAGCCGCCGAAGGTCGAGCTGGTACTCGACGTCAGCGGCTCGATGCGGGCCAAGGACATCGACGGCCGCAGCCGGATCTCCGTCGCCCAGCAGGCCTTCAACGAGGTGGTCGATGCGCTGCCCGAGGAGACCCAGCTCGGTATCCGAGTGCTCGGCGCGACCTACCAGGGCAAGGACAAGAAGCTGGGCTGCCTGGACACCCAGCAGATCGTGCCGGTCGGCCCGGTCGATCGGGTGCAGGCCAAGGCTGCGGTGGCGACCCTGCGGCCGACCGGGTTCACCCCGGTCGGTTTGGCTCTGCGCTCGGCTGCCCAGGACCTCGGCACCGGCACGACCGCCCGGCGGATCGTGCTGATCACTGACGGCGAGGACACCTGCGCCCCGCCGGACCCCTGCGAGGTCGCCCGGGAGTTGGCCGCTCAGGGTACGAAGTTGGTGGTCGACACGCTCGGGCTGGCCCCGGACGAGAAGGTGCGCCGGCAGTTGCTCTGCATCGCCGGCGCCACCGGCGGCACGTACACCGCCGCACAGAGCGCCGACGAGCTGACCAGCCGGATCAAGCAGCTGGTCGACCGGGCGAAGGACACCTACACGGCGGCCCCGGCCGTGGTCGCCGGGAAGTCGGCGTGCGACGATGCGCCGCTACTCGGCCCCGGCGTCTACAGCGACCGGGAGGCGTTCTCGGAACATCGCTGGTACCGGGTGCCGGTCCGCCCCGGGCAGGAGCTGCGTGCCTCGGTCAGCATGGCGTTGGACCGCCCGGTGAACCGCGACTATGGCGTGCTGCTGCGGGCCACGGCCACCGACGGCCGGGAACTGGTCCGCGGGGTGGATGCGGGCAGCGGCCGCACCGACGTGGTCTCCGCCGGCCTGCGCTGGTCAGCGAGCGAGAAGCAGGCGGACGGGGTGCCCCCGACGTCGAACGCCACGACCGCCGTCCCGGCCACCACGGTCTGCCTGGTCGTCAGCAACGCCTTCGCGCCCCGGCCGGGCACCCAGGCGACGCCCGGAATGCCGGTCGAGCTGACCGTGGACGTGGTTGCGTCCTCGCCCGCCCCGGCCGCCCCCGACCTCGGTCGGGGCTGGGTGCTGCTGGTGCTGCTGACCGTGGCCGGCCTGCTCACCGGACTGGTCACCGGCCTTCTCACCCGCTGGTGGGTGGCCACCTGGAGGGAGAACTGATGAGTACCAGGACGATCCGGAGTGGAGCGGCGCTGGCCGCCGCCGGCCTGGCCCTGCTGGCCGTCCCCGCTCCGGTCCAGGCCGCTCCCACACCCACGCCCTCGCCGGGCGCCACCCCGGTCACCCGGGCGGGGACCTCCTTTCTGACCGCCGCCGGCATCGCCGGCGGACAGCCGGTCCGGGTCGCCGCCTCCACCGGTGACTACCTGTACTGGTCGTTCCCGGCCGCGGCCGGTGAACGGCACGAGATCACCGCGACCGTGTCGTTCCCGAAGTCGCGCAGCGGTGCGTCGACCTGGACGATGGAGGTCTTCGACGGGCTACGGCGACGCCAGTCCTGCACGGCCGGCGCGCAGACTCCCACCGTCGAGGCCTCTGTCGGCAGTGTGTCGCTAGGTTGCAGCCTGCGACAGGTGCGGTCCTGGTCCGAGCCCTGGTCGGCTGACCCGCTGCCCGGGACGTACTACGTCCGGTTGTCGGTGGCCGAGCTGCCGGAGGCCGACCTTGGGCTTCCGATCGACGTGGAGCTGCTGGTCGGCGCGGACCGGCAAGACTCCCGCGACGACGGCGAGCTGAAGGCGCCGCTGGTGCCGCCCACGCAGGCCGGCACGGTACTCAGCGCCGAACCGGCGGCGCAATCGGTCGAGGAGGACGAGAGCGGGTACCTCGACTGGTTGCCCGGCCTCGGTTCGCGTTGGATCTGGAGCACGGTGGGCGGCCTACTCGCCGCCGCAGCCGGTGTTGCTGGCTTCGCTCTCACCCGCCGTCCCCGCGGTTCCCGCCGGCCGTGACCGGTGTCGGTGGCCGCTGCCCGGCGGGGAGCGGCCACCGGCCGGCGCAGGAGAGGAACTGAAAGCTCGCGGAGCAGGTGCGCCGAGGATGGCACCGATTCGGTGCTCGCCGCAGCCGGGGCGCGCAGCTCAACGGCTCGGGCGTGACCCGCCCGAGCCGGCAACCCGAGGCCGCGTGGGAACCGGGTGTTGGGTCGGTTCGCGTGGCTGGGTGGGGTGAACCCGTATCGGGATCGCGGGGCGATTTCGAGCCCGACCGTGTGGTGGCGGCGATCGGTGATCAGGTGGCCGGGGGAGTCAGGAGTTGAGGGCTGGCTCATCTGACATTTTAGTGTAATGTCAGCCACCCGGCCGAGGTGCCCCGACCTGGGTAAGCCTCGCCGGGCATCACCAACCGCGCCCGCCCGCAGGTCCGGCCTCAGCTGGACCGTGGATTCCGTCGATGCGAGGAGGACAAGAGTGGATGCCGTTACGAGTCCGCCGTCCCCGGTCAACGAAGCGACCCTGAACTACGCCCCCGGCAGCCCGGAGCGGGTGGCGCTGGAACGGGAGCTGGTGCGGCAGGAGAGCGGGGCGGTGGAGTTGACCGCCGTGATCGGTGGCCGTCGCCGGATGGGTGGGGGAGCGGAGATCGCGGTGGTGCAGCCGCACGACCACCGCCACGTGCTCGGGGTGATGCGCAACTCCACCCGGACCGACACCGAGGACGCGATCGCGGCGGCGGGAAAGGCGGCGCCCGGCTGGCGCGAGCTGTCCCTCGATGACCGTGCCGCGATCCTGCTCAAGGCCGCCGATCTGCTGGCCGGCCCGTGGCGGCAGCGACTCAACGCCGCGACGATGCTGGGCCAGTCGAAGACCGCCGTCCAGGCCGAGATCGACTCCGCGTGCGAGCTGGCCGACTTCTGGCGGTTCAACGTCCACTACGCCCGGCAGATCGTGGGCGAACAGCCGGTGGCGAACTCCCGTGGGGTGTGGAACCGCACCGACCACCGCCCCCTGGAGGGCTTCGTCTACGCCGTCACCCCGTTCAACTTCACCGCGATCGCCGGCAACCTGCCGACCGCGCCGGCGTTGATGGGCAACACGGTGCTCTGGAAGCCCGCGCCGACCCAACAGCTCGCTGCGAGCCTGATCATGGAGTTGCTGGAGGAGGCCGGCCTGCCGCCCGGCGTGATCAACATGTTGCCGGGCGACGGCCTCGACGTCTCGGCGGTGGCGCTCGCCCATCGCGACCTGGCAGGTATCCACTTCACCGGCTCCACCGCGACGTTCCAGCACCTGTGGTCGACGGTGGGAGCGAACCTCGGGGGCTACCGGTCGTACCCCCGGATCGTCGGAGAGACCGGCGGGAAGGGTTTCGTGCTCGCGCACGGCTCGGCCGATCCGGACGTGCTGCGGGTAGCGCTGCTGCGGGGCGCGTTCGAGTACCAGGGGCAGAAGTGCTCGGCCGCCTCGAGGGCGTACGTGGCCAGGTCGGTGTGGGACAGGGTGCGCAACCCGCTGCTCGCCGAGGTGGAGGCGCTGACGATGGGTGACGTCACCGACCTCTCCCACTTCATGGGGGCGGTGATCGACGCCCGGGCGTTGAGCCGGCACCGGACCGCGATCGACCGAGCCCGCCGGCGGGACTCGCTGACGGTGCTCGTCGGTGGCGAGGTCGACGATTCGATCGGTTATTTCGTCCGCCCCACCGTCGTGCACAGCGCCGACCCCACCGACGAGATGTTTCGCACGGAGTACTTCGGGCCGATCTTGGCCGTGCACGTCTTCGACGACGACGCATTCGCCGACGCGGTCGACCAGCTGGAGTCATTCTCGTCGTACGCGCTGACCGGCGCGGTCGTTGCCCGCGACCGGGCGGCGATCGCCTGGGCCAGTCAACGGCTGCGGTTCGCCGCCGGCAACTTCTATGTCAACGACAAGCCGACCGGGGCGGTGGTCGGGCAGCAGCCGTTCGGTGGCTCCCGCGCCTCGGGCACCAACGACAAGGCGGGTGCGGCGTCGAACCTGACCCGCTGGATCTCGCCGCGGTCAATCAAGGAGACCTTCGACCCGCCGCGAGACCACCGTTACCCCCACATGGGCTCCCGCTGACGGGCGCTACGAGCCTGAAATCCCTCTGGACTGACCCACTGATCAGGTGTAACGTCCTTCACACTTCACTAACATGTCACTGACATTCCATTCCCCCATTGTTTCATGACCACCGACACGGAGGTGTCAGATGAAGAGGTCACTCCGCTCCCTCGGTGTCGCCACGGCCATCACCGGGATGCTCGCCCTGGCCGCATGCGGCACGGACACCTCGTCCACCAGTTCCGGGGCAACCGGCTTCGGCGACTGTGAGGTGACAGCGAACCCCACGGTCCACGAGATGAAGACCATGACCGAGGGCACCCTCACCGTCGCCGCCTCGCTGCCCTACCCGGCCGGCTACCGGGGCAACACCCTCGAATCGGTCAACGGCGGCTACATGTACTGCCTCGACGCTGAAATCGCCAACCGCGCCGGACTGAGCAAGATCAAGCTGGTGAATGCCTCGTTCGAGGCCCTCGTCACCGCCAAGACCTCGAACTTCGACTTCGCGGTCTGGGACATCTACGACACACCCGAACGACGCAAGGCCGTCGACTTCTCCACGCCCTACAACACCTACCGCACCGGTGTCCTCGTCAAGACCGGATCCGACCTGACCAAGGAGAGCATCAGGACGGCCACCGTCGGCGTGCTCGCCGGATCCGTTCAGCTCACGTACGTCAACGAGACGCTCAAGCCCAAGCAGGTGCGGGTCTTCGCCTCCAACGACGACCTCTTCAACGCCGTACTGGCCGGGCAGGTCGACGCCGCGCTCAACGACACCGCCACCGTCATGCCCCGTGCGGCCAGCTCGGACGGCAAGCTCGAGGTCATCGGACAGTATCCGGTCGGCGGCGACGTGGCAGCGCTCTTCCCCAAGGGCTCGCAGAACGTCACGGCGGTCAACCAGATCCTCGCCGACATGGAGAAGGACGGCACCCTCGCCGCCATCATGGACAAGTGGCTGAACCCGATCCTCGGCGGCGACCCTGACAAACTGGCCGACTGGAGTGCCTGACCATGAAGGTGCAGGCACCCGAGACACGTGACGCCACGCCGACAACGTCCGGTACCGGCCTCACTCCGACCAGGCCACTGTCGACGACGGCCTACCTCACCGCCGCCGCCGTCCTCACCGTCCTGGCCGCAACCCTGTGCTACCAGCTCGCCACCATGCTGGTCGACGCACCCGCGACACGGATCCTGCTCGGTGCCGCGCTCCCGGTCGCCGCGCTCGGCTGGCCCCTCTCGTTGGCCTACCGGCGCAGCCACCGGTCCCGGCAGCACTGGGGGGCCGGCCGGTACGTCGAGGCCCGCCGGGCGGCGGCGCATTCCCGCAACGCCGCCATCTCGTCCCTCGGACTCAGCGGCTGCCTGGCCATCGTGACCGTGCTCGCCCTGATGGTCTTCACCAACGACGGGGCAGTGCAGAAGACGTTCTTCAACGGCGAGTACATGTCGCGCAGCTTCCTCGACATCCTCCGCGCCCTGTGGATCAACATCCAGATCGCGCTCGGCGCCCAGGTCCTCGCCATGGTCTTCGGGCTCGTGCTCGCCATCGGCCGGCAACTGCCGGGCCGGGGCTTCCGCCCGGTCAGGGCGCTGTCCATCGCCTACATCGACGTGTTCCGCGGCATCCCGTCGGTCGTCCTGATCTACCTCGTCTGCTACGGCCTACCGCTGACCGAGGTGCCGTTCCTCAGCGGCGGATCGCTGGTCGTCTACGCCATCGTGGCGCTGGCCATGACGTACAGCGCCTACAACGCGGAGCTGTACCGCGCCGGGATCGAGTCGATCAACCCCGGCCAGAGCTCCGCAGCCCTGTCCATGGGCCTGACCCAGACCGACGTCCAGCGGTTCGTCATCCTGCCGCAGATGGCCCGCAACATCGCCGCGCCCATGCTCAGCACCTTCATCGGCCTGCAGAAGGACACCGCGTTGGTGATCGTCGTCGGCATCATCGACGCGTTCAGCCAGGCCAAGATCTACTCGGCGAACGATTTCAACCTCTCCGCGGTGACCGCCGTGTGCATCGTCTTCGTTCTCATCACCATCCCGCAGACCCGGTTCGTCGACTACCTGCTCGCCCGTACCGGGGCCAGGAAGACAGGGGCGTGAGGCATGTCCCGAGCGTTCATCGAGTTCGACAAGGTGACCAAGCGGTACGCCGACCTCACCGTGCTGGACAAGGTCGACCTCACCGTCGGCCGGCACGAGGTCGTCACGCTCATCGGCGCCTCCGGTTCCGGCAAGTCGACGCTGCTGCGCTGCGTCAACGGGCTGGAGGACGTCCAGGGCGGGCGGATCCTCCTCGACGGTGACGTCGTCTCCGGCGAGGGTGTCGACCTGGTCGGGCTGCGCCGCCGGGTCGGGATCGTCTTCCAGAGCTACAACCTGTTCCCGCACATGACGGTGCTGCGAAACTGCACGCTCACCCCGGTCCGTGCCGGCGTGGCCAGCAAGGCCGAGGCCGAGGCCAACGCGCGGGCGATGCTCGACCGCGTGGGCCTGCGCGACAAGGCCGACGCCTATCCCTCGCAACTCTCCGGCGGCCAGCAGCAGCGCGTCGCCATCGCCCGGGCGATGCTCATGCGCCCGCAGGCCCTGCTGCTGGACGAGATCACCTCAGCCCTCGACCCGGAACTCGTGATCGAGGTGCTGAACCTGGTCCGGGAACTCGCCTCCGACGGCATCACCATGATGATGACGACCCACGAGATGCCCTTCGCCCGCGAGATCTCATCGAAGGTCTGCTTCCTGCACCGGGGCGTGATCCTCGAACAGGGCCCGCCCGAGCAGATCTTCGAATCACCCGCCGCGCCCGAACTCCGCTCGTTCCTCCGCAAGATCCACGAAGCCGGCCGGGACTAGGCCCCACCTCCATGAGACAAGGTCAGGGAAACCAACCGATGAGCAAGACGTACGACACCAGGGACTTTTTCACCTACCTCGGGTACCCGAGCGGCGACCGGCCCTACTGGTGCGAGGACCTGCGCAGCCTCTCCGTCTACTGCCGAGGCGACCGGGCGAACCTGGAGGCGCTCCTCGCGCCGACCCCGTTCGAGCTCGCCGACGACCGGTTCGTCGTGCAGATCGCGGACTTCGGCAACGCCACCCCCGGCTCCTTCTACGACTCGGGCGTCGTCATCCCCGTCCGCTACGGCGACCACCGGGGAGTCAACTACTTCTTCGAGTACGAGGACCAGCCCTGGAGCGTCGCCTTCGGCCGGGAGGTCTGGGGCTATCCCAAGCAGTACGCCGACATCGCGCTGACCGACACCGCCGACGCGGTCTCCGGCGCCGTGCACCGCTCCGGCAAGCTGATCTTCGGTATCTCGATGACCCCCGTGGACGGGCACGACAACGCGGCCTGGGCGGACATGTCCCTCTACCCGCACCTCCAGGTCCACGCCCTGCCGGAAGCCGACGGGCCAGGGTTCCGGATCTTCGAGATCGTCTCCCGGGACACCTCGAAGGACTTCGTCCTCAAGCACCGGAGCTTCGGACCCGCAGCCGTCGAGCTCACCGACTCGCTCTCGGTCAACGGCGTCGCGCTGAAGGTGGTCGAGGTGCTCGGCGGGGAGTTCTCCGTCGGGGACTACGCCTGCACCGTGGAGAACGGCATCTCGACGGTGATCGACGACCTTCTCGGCGACCCGTCCCGTGCCGGAGCGTCGGAGCGCCCGTAACCGTCCGGTAGCTTGCCAGAGTGCGGGGCCGCTGCGCAGAAGCGGCGCACGACGTGGGGAAGGAATCACGATTTTGTCGGAGTACGTCGGAAAGGGCGCGCTCGTCGGCATTGATCAGACGGGCACCGCCCTGATGAGCCAATCGGCCTACGCCAGCCTATGCTCTCGACTCGTCCGCGCCGAGATCATGCCCGGGGACCGGCTCGTCGAGAACGACCTGCGGGCCGACCTCGGCGTGGGTCTCTCCCCGGTGCGTGAGGCCATCAGGCGGCTGGAGTTCGAGAAGCTGGTGGTCATCTACCCGCGCAGCGGCACCTACGCCACCGAGATCGCGCTCAAGGACTCCCGCTCGGTCATGGAACTGCGGCTGGAACTGGAGTCCCTGGCCACCATGCTGGCCTGCCGCCGCGGCTCGAAAGCGGAGAAGGAACAACTCGTCGCGCTCGCCGAGGAGCAGGCCCGCACCACCGACCTGCAACGGTGCATCGACCTGGACGCCGCGTTCCACAAGGGCATCTACCTGATGAGCCGCAACGAGTACCTCAAGACGACTGCCCGGATCTACTTCAACCTGGCCCTGCGGCAGTGGTACTTCTGCTCCAAGGTGGTCACTACCCCGGACTGGACCGCGGTGGACCACCGTCCCCTCGCGGCGGCCGTCGCCGACGATGACGCCGCCACCGCCGCCGAGCAGATGCGCGAGCACGTCCGCCACGACTCCCAGCAGGTGTTCGAGATCCTCACCAACTACGGCCTGTAGCCGCCCGAGGGGGCGTGCCCGAGCCGCCGAAAGGACGGCGCCATGCCATCCGCCGCACTGACATCCCTGTTCACCCTCGACGGAGCACGCGCCCTCGTCACCGGTGCCCACGGCGGTCTCGGCCGCGCCCAGGCCCTCGCCCTCGGCCACGCCGGCGCCGAGATCATCGCGACCGATCTGACGGCGGACCGCGCCGAGCAGGCGTGCGACTACCTGCGCCAGCAGGGCGTCCGCGCGCTTCCGCTGGCGCTGGAGGTCACCTCCCTCGACAGTATCGAGGCCGCGTTCGGCGTCCTCGAACAGCAAGGCCGCGTCCCCGACGTGGTGGTGAACAACGCCGGTGTGTCGCTGCGCAACAGCGCGTTCAACGCCACCGCCGCCGAGTTCGACCTCACCCTCGGGGTCAACCTGCGCGGCACGTACTTCGTGGCCCAGCGCGCCGCGCGGGCCATGCGGCCGCGCGGCGGAGGCCGGATCATCAACCTCGCCTCCATCGGCGGTTTGGTCGTCGACGGCGAGCGGTCCTCGGTGTACGACGCGTCGAAGGCAGCCGTGGTGCAGCTGACGAAGAACCTCGCCTACGAGTGGGGCAGGCATGGCATCCGGGTGAACGCCATCGCCCCGGGCTACATGCGCACGGAGATGACCGCCGACCTCATGCCCACCAGGGAAGTCGAGGACGAACTGGTGGCAAGGCACATTCCCCTGGGCCGGGTCGGCGAGGCGGGGGACCTGGCCGGCGCCGTGGTGTTCCTCGCCTCGAACGCGTCCGCGTACGTCACCGGGCACACGCTCACCGTCGACGGCGGTTGGGTCGTGTCGCTCTGACGGTCTCCGCTGTGGGTCTCATGGTCGGCTCCGCGTCCTGCCGCCGGGCCACCCCGGCGGTGTCGATCTGCGCCGCGGGTGCGGCGAGATCGCGTGCGGCGTTGAAGTCGCGGTCCAGGGCCAGGCGCTCGGCTTCTGCGGCGTCTCCGGCAACTCCAGCAGCGACGCCTGCAACCTCACCCAGGCCCGGCTCGCCAAGGCGAGCACGGCTGGACGCCGCTCAGACCCAACGCGTGAGTGTCATGCCGAAGGTTGCCAACCTGCTGCTGCGACCGCCGGCCGGACTGACCCGTGTGGCCGCATCCCTCGACGTCCTCGGCGGCGGCCGGGGTCGAGTTGGGTCTCGGCGCCAGCGGCCACGGCCACGCCATCTACAGCGAAGGGGGCCCGGACGCCGCGGTCGGCGAACGCATCAGCGCCTTCACCGAAGCCGTCCATGTCATCCGAGCCCTGACCGTACCGGGGCTGCCGGTCGCCATCGACGGCCGACACCACCGCCTCCACCAGGCGATGCCCGGGCCGCCCCACCCGGTGGGGGGCGTCAGGCGGCGGGTGAGTATGTCAGTGGCGGCGAGGACAATCGGCTGCGCGACGTTCTCTACCGGCAGGCGTTCGCCGTGCTCAAAGCCTCACGCGGCGCCCGGGCCTCTAGGACGTCCACCGGGTCAGCGTCGGTTGCACGGCCCCACCGCCGTACTGTTGCAGTGTGACCGTGCCTGCCGATCACATGTCCACCGTCTTGGCGCCGTTCGTGGTGACGCTGGAGGCATACGATCTTGGGCCAGGTCCGGTCGGCGTTCATCGCGGGCTGCCATCGTCCACGGTGTCGATCACGATTCCGGAGGAGGACTCGCTCGAGATCGCGTGGATCAGACGGCCCGGCTCGCGCCAAAAGCTACGGGCCGTGGTCGCCGGACTCCACTTGGATGCGGCCGAGTTGAGGCAAGAGCGGTGCACGCGCGGGGTGTACGTGACGCTCAGCCCACTGGGTGCCAGCACCCTGCTGGGGCTTCCGGCATCGGCTCTGGCCGGGCAGGTCGCCGACCTCGCCGATGTCGTCCCGGCGATGGCCGACCTGCCGGAGCGCCTGATGGCCTGTCGATCCTGGCCACGCCGTCGCGCACTTGTCGAGCGCTGCCTGGTCAGTGGCCTGTTTCGTCATAAAGAACGCGCGAACCACGACGAACTGCGGGCCACGTTGGCGGTCCTGTCCGAGGCCAGCCGGGTGCAGGAGGCCGCTGAGCTACTCGGATGCTCCCGACGGCACCTGAGCAGGATGGTCCGTGCCGAGTTCGGGGTGACGCCGAAGGAGTACCAACGGCTCGTTCGCTTCGAGACTGCCCGGGGCCGGCTCGTGGCCGCCGCCAATGCCGGAAAGGTCAGTCTGGCGGCGGTGGCCGCCGCCTCGGGTTTCGCCGATCAGGCCCATCTCACCCGCGAGTGGCGGGCCATGGCCGCGTGCACCCCGATGGAGTGGCTACGCGCCGAGGGCCTGGCTCCGCGGTGTGCCGGCCGATGATCGGCCACCCGGCAAGGAGCGCGCGGGCGGTTGACGACCGGTGTGGCCGGGCTCGTTCCCAGATGTTCAAGACTCTGCCGCTGCCCGATCCCATGATGGGGGCATGAAGTCGCTTTCCCCTCGTCTGATCGTCTCCGATCCGGATTCTGCGTCGGCGTTCTACCAGCTTGCCCTCGGCGCCGAGGAAGTGTTCCGGGCCCCACCGGGCGACGACGGCCGACCCACCGTCGTCGATCACCGTATCGGTCGTTGGTCCTTCCGGGTCTCGCCTGCCGTCTCGTCGTGGGGTGGCTCTCACCGGGTGATCTCGGTGGATCCGCGGTCCTCCTCGAGATCGAGGTCGATGACCCGGACGGAGTAGGCGACCGCATGATCGCCCACGGCGCCGAGGTGATCGTGCCTATCGAGAACCGGCCCTACGGCAAGCGCTCGGGTCGCATCCGTGATCCGTTCGGCCATCTCTGGATCATCACAGGCGAGCTACGCTGAGGGCCGACCGGCGACCCGTTGAGCAAGGCTGCTCACCATGCCCGGCGACACCCGGGTCCACACCGGCCACGGTGACGGCACCACGATCGCCGCCGAAGCCCCACACTTGGACGAGTGGATCGCCCGCGGTCATTGACTCGGGCACGTCAACCCACCAAGGCTGAAGGGGCATCAGGTAAACGTTGTCGATGCGCTCGCCGTTGCCGAACAGGCAGCCCTCGACCCGGTCCGCGCCGGCCACGCCGGTGCCCCGGCCGTTGTGCGGGTGCAGGCTCAGCACCAGGCTGTCCCGCCGCGGCAGGTGCCGGTGCATCCACTCGATCGAGTCGGCATAGACGTTCGGCTCGCCATCTCGACCGGTGGCGGGCAGGTTCACGATCACCTTCCGGGGCCCGGCTCGGGTCGACAACCTCGATGACCTGGACGATCACCACCATCCGACCACGCGCATCGATGGTCACGATGGCGCCGCTGTCACCAATGCCTGGCGAAACGGTCCACTACGCGGAAACCGGCCGAGGTGTGCTGCATTGTGCCAGGAAACCGCGATGGAGCCCCCCGACGAAACCACCCCGGCCATCCGGCCGGGGTGGTTTCACGGCGGCGACTACGCCCGAGGCCCGTAGGTCAGGCGGCGCAGGACGATCTCGGCGGGGCCGGCCTGCTTGCGCTTGTCGAGCAGGTGGGCGGTCAGAACGGTCGCGAGCCAGACGGCCACCGCGATGATCAGTCCGGTCACCGTGGGGCTGTTGAAACGGTCGCCGAGAGCTAGCGTGAAGGGTGCCAGGAGGATCAGCCAGGCCACCGACTGGAACAGGTATCCCGACAGGGAACGCTGGCCCAGGGCCGAGAGGGCGCCGACAACGGAGCCGGGCCGGGTGACCCGCATGGCGATCAGGCCGAAGACGGCCACGTAACCCGGGCCGGCGAACAGGCCGCTGGCGCCGTGAAGCATCAGCATCAGGCTGGCGGCCGACTCGTTGACGTGCAGCCATCCGGCACTGACCAGGGCGGCCGGGAGGCCTCCGGCGATGGCGACGCCGAGTCCGAGGATGGTGGTCCACGTGAGCAGGCTCTTGTGGCGGGCCGGCTCTTCGAGGACGCGGCGGCGGGCGGCCCACATGCCCAGCCAGGCGATGATGATGAAGGGCAGGACCCTCAGCGTGTGCATCGGCCATTCGCCGACGCGATCCAACATGGACGCGGCGTACCCGGGCGCGGCGAGGGAGTCGACGTGGCCGGCCGGCAGCGGGGCCGACCCGCCCTGCCCTCCGAGAATGCGGCTCACCACGATGGCACCGAGAATCAGGATCTCGACCGCTGCCAGCGCCCAGAGCACCAGCACAATGCGGTGGAACTTGTCGCCGCGGCGCAGCAGCACCAGCGTCATCACGAGCCCGACTATCCCGTAGGCGCCGAGGAAGTCGCCGTAGTAGAGCAAGGCGGCGTGCGCGAACCCGAAGACGACGAGCCAGAGATTGCGGCGTATCAGCACCGAGCGGACCTGCTTCGGTGTGGCGCCGGAGGCGTCCTGACGGCGGGCGAGCTGAACGATTCCGTAGCCGAACATCACGGCGAAGACCGGGTACCCGCGGGCGTGGACGAGTTCGAAGAGCAGGAAGTTGAGGCCGCGGTCGGCGCCTTCTGGCGTGGCGTCGAGACCGGGCTCGCCGGCGAAGACGACTCCGGCGACGTTGGCCAACGCGATGATCAGCAGCATCGCTCCTCTGGCTAGGTCCGGTGCGAGGGCGCGTTCGGCGCGCCGGACCGCCCCTCTCGATGTCCGCCGTGCGGTGTCAACGCTCATGTTCGTCCTTCTTCCCGAGACCCAAGCTTTAGTTTGCGTGAGAAAGTATCACACGTACACTAATAGGGTCTGGCATGATGGGGCCTAGTTTTCGGAGACGAACGGAGGGTCCATGACCAGCGAGGACCCCGTTCCGGCGTCGCTGCGTCGACTGTGGGGGATATCGGAGTCCTCGCGGCTCGGGCGGCCCGCGGTCCTTGACGTCGACCGGGTCGTCGCCACGGCGGTGGAGATCGCCGACCGCGACGGGCTCGGCGGCGTGACGCTTCCCAAGGTCGCCAAGAGCCTCGGTTTCACGAGCATGTCGCTCTACCGGCACGTCGGATCCAAGGGCGAACTGCTCACTCTCATGGCCGACGTCGCCATGGGCGCACCGCCGGACATCGACACCGACGACTGGCGCGAAGGGCTGCGCAGTTGGGCCTCCGCGCAGCGCGTGGTGTTCCAGCGCCGACCGTGGCTAACACGCGTGCCCGCCTCCGGGCCGCCCTCCGGACCGAACCAGATCGCCTGGATGGAGGCCGCCCTGGCGATCATGTCCCGCACCCGCCTCGACTGGGCACACAAGGTCGGCATCCTGTCACTGATCAACGGTTACGTGGTCCAGTCGGTGCGGCAGTACGACGAACTCGCCGAAGGCAGGGCCGAGGGCCAGCGGCAGGTCGACGCCGAGCGCGCCTACGGCCGCGCGCTGGCACGGCTCGTCCAGCCCGAGCGCTTCCCCGAGACGGCTCGGCTGTTCTCCTCGACGCTGTTCGAGGCGCCGCCGGACACCCCCGACGCGACGGTCGCCGACGCGGACTTCTCGCTCGGGTTGGAGTTGATCCTCGACGGCGTCGCCGTCCGGATCGAGCGCTTCGACTGAGGCGCGTCCCCCGTTCGGCCCCGGGCCGGGCTGCTGCCGGCCGCCGCGATCGCCGGAAACTGCTGCACGGCACCGTCTCACCGCGGCCGGCCGGGGCGTTCCTGGTCGTGGCGATCGGTCACGGCACCGGGACCGTGGCCGGGCAGCGGCAGGTCGCCGACAAGCGCACGAAGCCCCTCCCGTACCCCTTGGAATAGATCGTCCAGTGGTTTCCTTCACGATCGCTTCGCGTACGGACGGGCGGCGGGGCCACCCACGTAGGGCGGTCACGGCGACGCTGGTCCGATTCGCCGCTGCGGCGAAGCGCTGCGCCGCCCGCCGCAGCGGCGAGCAGGTACACGCGCCGCCACCGTCGCTCGCAGCCGCTTGTCATCAACGAGACCGTGGTCCTCGTAGGACAACCAGGTTGACGCTATTGGATGACGGCTTCAGTGATCCCCTCGTGCCAGTGCACGGATCTGCCGAGATGTGCGCACCCGATCACGGCGGCAGCGATGCCGACGACAGCGCGTTCGGGCCGTGGGGCACCCGGTCGCCGGGCTCGCCCTCGTGGCACCATGTTGCGCTATGGATCATCAGGGGCAGCTTCGTCGTGCAGCGCTCGCGTTGGGCATCCCGGACGACGAGGTCAGCCGGTTCATCCAGCACCTCCGTTTGTCGATCCGGTTGAGCGGAGGATCCAGCGGTGTTCCGGTCGGGCAGTTCGGTGGGTTGCCCCGGCTGCCGGTGGGCATGGACTGGCCGTCCGACGGGGTCAGTCCGTTGCCGTTCATCTTCTCGGTCGACTGTGCGGCGCTGCCAAGAGTCGACGGCTTCGGCCTGCCGGCAGACGGCTCGCTGCTGTTCTTCCTGGACCACGAGCAGGCCGCTGCCACCGGGGAGCGGAGGTACGGGCGAGTCGTGTATGTGCCGGCCGGCACCGATACCGAGGTGGCGGCAGGATCCACCGACCACGCGTTCGTCGACAAGCAGTACGACGTCGGCGCCACGCTGCGCGCGGAGTTCCCCGATTGGTTCGGGGCGGACGAGGACGACGAGGACGAGGACGACCTGTCGCCCTTCCAGCAGCAGTTGGCCCGTGACATCGAGCGTGACCTGCCGCACCTTGACGAACTCTGTGCTCTGGCCAACGATCTCTGGCCGCCTGACAACGGGTACGCCAGCGCCTATATCGGCGGGTATGCCGACGAGGAGGTAATCAAGAGTATTGCGGAGCAGACCCTCGCGTGGCGCGAGAAGACCGGCGAGATCGTCATCCCGGTCGCGAAATGGTATTCCCATGTGGAGAAGGAGACGCACCGGCTGACGATTGAGTGGGTGTCGCTCGCCCGCTTTGCCGTAGATAACGAGTTCTATTACCGGAGTGACGGGAGTTTCGTGATCCGTCATGACGACCTGGCCGCTGGTCGGCTGGACGAGGCGCTTTCCGTGGCTGAGTTGATCCCATAGAACACCGGCGGCGCCGGATACGGCCACGATCTGCGTTGTCGGCGATGCCGACGTCAGATGCTGGGCATCCGCCATTGCCGATGAGCGGTCGCCGTGACATGCGCGTCCCGCGCGCCTCGGTCGGGTGCGCGTGTTGGGCGAAGTAGGACCGGGTGGAGGGTAGTCGCCCCGCCAACTGAGGGACCTCCGAAAGTGGACGCCCGAAACTACGATGAGTGCCGGCGCGGCCCTTGGTCATCAGGCACATTCTCCTTCGCGCGTGAATTCGGAGGCATCGTGAAGCTCTTGCTTACGTCCGGCGGCGTCACGAACCCGAGCATCCACTCGGTGCTCGTGCAGCTGCTCGGCAAGCCGATCGATGAGTGCCACGCCCTCTGCGTCCCGACAGCACAGTGGGGTCACCCGATGTGCGGTCCGACATCGGTACGGGACTTCGTCGCCGCCGAGCCCAAGCCTGACTGGCAGTACATGTCCGGCCTGGGCTGGGCGTCGCTCGGTGTCCTCGAGCTCACCGCACTGCCCACCATCGGCGCGGAGCGATGGGTCCCCTGGGTCCGGAAGGCCGACGTGCTCCTGGTCGACGGAGGCGACGCGACATACCTGTGCCACTGGATGCGCGAGTCCGGGCTAGCCGATCTGCTGCCTTCGCTGCCCGACAAGGTCTGGGTGGGAGTAAGCGCCGGAAGCATGGTGATGACGCCCCGGATCGGGGACTACTTCGTCGAGCGGCCGTCCGCACCAGACGACCGCACCCTGGGAGTCGTCGACTTCTCGATCTTCCCGCACCTGAACCTCTTCCCGACGAACACCATGGCTGACGCGGAGCGATGGGCCGCCGACGTCGGCGTCCCGGCCTACGCCATCGACGAACAGACGGCCATCAAGGTCGTTGACGGCTCAGTCGAGGTGGTCTCCGAAGGACAATGGACGAAGTTCGGGTGAATGTCGCCGGGCGACTATCCGGATCTGCCGCGATCCGTGCGTCACGCATTGTGACAGTGGCTCGTGCCGAACAACCGCAAACTGCCGATGTCAGTGAGCCTTTCCGAGTAACGGTTCGCGACTGTGCGTAGTGTTCATTTCAGGTGGTTCGTCCGTGCTCGATGTGGAGGATGACCAGGGCTGCGGCGACGATGGCGCCGATCCGCCAGGGACACAGGCTGACGTTCCGGAG
>NZ_JBFAAF010000106.1:0-17743 GCF_040639595.1 Micromonospora sp. NPDC023814 | reverse complement strand
TCCTGCAGCGGCCACCGGTTCGCGGCCCGTGCCTGTCCGTGGTGCGGCACGACGCCGGGCAACGACCTCGTCTGTGGGAAATTCCCGCGCCCCGGGCCGGCGTCGCCGTGCCCCGGGTCGCGCGAGCGGGCGTACCTCCGCTCAGCACGGCAGGCCTCCCGCGCTCCGGCAACGGGGCGGCTGACCCGCCGCGCCGCATCCTCGGCAACGGCTACGGACGGTTCAATCCCGATAGGCGGCGAGCAGGTCTTCCGGCGACAACGACCGCACTCCCTCGACGGTCGTCCCGCTGCGGGACACCGCGACCAGCGGCACCTGCTCGTCGGCCCCGGGCAGCCGGGACCGGTGCAGCAGCAGGCGATTCAGGTCGTGCACGTCGAAGGGACGATTCTCCAGCCACTTCACCGATCCGACGACGGTGATCCGCGTTGCGATCGGCTCACGATCGGCGCCGACCAGGTCGATCTCCGGATCGTTCGTCCGCGTCCAGTAGCCGCCCACCACCGCGGTGCCCTCGGGCAGGTAGCCGTCGGGCAGCCGTCGCAGCGCCTCCCGCACGACTGGTTCGATCGCCCGCCCCCGCCAGGACGTCCAGGACGAGGTGATCCTGGCCAGGGTGAGATCGCCACGGCCGCGCTCGATCTCCGGCAGATGGGGGCCCAGGAAGGACAGCCAGAACCGCAGGTACGGATCGGCGACCGCGTACCTGGTCTCTCGAGACGGCTTCGTCGACAGCGGAAGGGATGCGTCGACGATCCGTTTGTCGGTCAGCAGACGGAGGGCCCTGCTCAGGGATGCCTGGGGGAGGTCGCCGGCCGCTCGGGCGATCGACGAGAAGGTTCGCTCCCCGGAGCCGATCGCCCGCAACACCACGCCGGCCTGCGTCGGTGCGGGAAACTCCGCCGCCAACGCCCGCTCTCCGCTGACGAGCAGCGCGGAGGTCGGATCGGTCACCGCGTCTGCGAGATAGTCGCGCAACGATGCGCCGGCGGGCCATTCGTCGAGGATCAGGGGTAACCCGCCGGAGACCAGGAAGGCGTCGAACGCCTCAGCGGCCGACAGACCGACCATGGCCTGGACGTCAGTCGGGCTGAGCGGTGGAATGACCATCTCGGTGGCCCGCTGGTGAAACGGTCGGCCGTAGTCGTTCAGCGCCTCCATCATCGCCAGATCCGAGCCGATGCAGATCAGCAGCACCGGTCGACGGGACAGCTCCCGGTCGAAGACCTTCTGCAGGGTCCCCTCGAAGCCGGGGTCGGTGGCGATCAGGTAGGGCATCTCGTCCAGGACGACCACGCTGGGTCGGTCTGTCGGCAGCGCGGCCGCAAGCAGGGTGAGTGCTGCGTCCCAGGTCCGTGGTTGCTGCGCGGCGAAGAGGGATGCGTCGGGCAGTGTGGAGCCCACCATCGCCTCGCCGAACAAGGCGAGGTCAGCGGCCGCCGTGGGCTGCGCCGATGCCGTGAAGAATAGGTGCGGCACGCCCGCCCGCTCGACGAACTCCTCGACAAGCCGCGACTTGCCGACCCGTCGCCGGCCGCGCATCAGCAGAGCGCGTCCCGGGCGGCCGGCACGCCCACCGTCGCTCACCCGGCCCAGCATCCGGCTCAGCTGAGCCAGTTCCCGGTCACGCCCAACGAACCCGTCCATGCAACCATCCTTGATAGTTCCAAGGGCGAAACCCTCACGGATGAGTGTATCCGCCGGGAGTGGGTCGCGGCTCAGACCAGGCCGGCGTCGTGAACCAGCAGGGCGACCTGGACCCGGTTGTTCAGGTCGAGCTTGACCAGCAGCCGCGACACGTACGCCTTGACGGTGGCGACGCTCATGAACAGCTCGCCGGCGATCTCGGCGTTGGTCCGGCCCTGCCCGAGCGCGACGGCGACCTCGCGTTCCCGCTCGCTGAGCCCGGCGAGCTGCCGCAGCGCGCGCTCCCGGCGGGGGAGGGGGCCACCGGGCGCGCGGGGGGTCGTCACGTGGTCGATCAGCCGCCGGGTGACCGCCGGGGAGAGGGTGGCCTCCCCGGCCGCCACCCGGCGTACCGCCCGCACGATCTCGGCGGGCGGGGTGTCCTTGAGCAGGAAGCCGCCGGCCCCGGCCCGCAACGCCCGGAGCACCTGCTCGTCGGCGTCGAAGGTGGTCAGCACCAGCACCTCCGGCGGGTCGGGCGACGCCCGCAGTTTCTCGGTGGCGGCGAGCCCGTCGAGCCGGGGCATCCGGATGTCCATCAGCACCACGTCCGGCGCGCACGCGGCCACCGCGTCGGGCACCTCGCTGCCGTCGGCGGCCTCACCGACCACGAGCACGTCCGGCACGCCGCCGAGGATCATCGACAGCCCGGCCCGGACCAGCGCGTCGTCGTCGACGATCAGCACCCGCACCGGCCCCTCGGTGGCGGCCGTCGCCGGCCCGGTCACGCCGGCCACGGCAGCCAGGCGGCCAGCCGGAAGTCGCCCGAGTCGTCCCGCCCGTGCTCCAGCCGACCGCCGGCCAGGCTGACCCGTTCGGCGATGCCGACCAGGCCGGTGCCCGCGCCAGGGATCTCCGGGCCGGTGATGCTGCCGACCGGCCACCGGTTGCGGATCTCCACGGTCAACCCGTCGCCGGGGCCGCCGCCGACGTCGACGGTGACCGTGGCCCCGGCGGCGTGCTTGCGGGCGTTGGTCAGCCCCTCCTGCACGATCCGGTAGACGCTGCGCCCCGCCGCCACGGGCACCCGTTCCGCCGCCGTGACCACGTCGCGGACGCTGACCCGCACCCCGGCCGACCGGGACTCCTCGATGAGCCCCGGCAGGTCGCCCAGGGTGGGCTGCGGGCGCTCCGGGTCCTCCTCCGCGGCGGTCTCCGCGCGGAGCACCCCGATCACCTCACGCAGGTCCTGCAACGCGGCGTGCGCGCTGCCCCGGATCACGCCCGCCGCCCTCGCCACCTCCTCCGGCGCGGCGTCCGGCCGGAACTCCAGCGCCCCGGCGTGCAGGCTGAGCAGCGAGATCCGGTGCGCCAGCACGTCGTGCATCTCCCGGGCGATCCGCGTGCGCTCCAGGTGCCGGGCCTGGGTCACCCGCAACCGCTGCTCCGCCTCGGCCCGCTCGGCGCGCTCCCGCAGCGACACGACGAGCTGCCGCCGCGCCCGGACGAACATGCCCCACGCGAGCACGGAGAGGCTGAGCACCACGCCCCAGACGGTCGTCACCCAGTACGGCAGGTGGGGATCGGGACGCAGGTAGCTGAAGAAGAAGTTGGTGACCAGACCGGCGGCGGTGATCCCCAGCGCGACGGCCGTGCGGCGGTGCACCACGACGGTGAAATAGATGATCAACAGCGGGACCGCCGACGCCATCGAGAAGAGGGTCAGCGGCAGGGTCGCGACGGCCAGCCCCAACGGCCACCGGCGCCGCACCCAGAGCAGCACGCAGCAGACGAGCCCGAGCAGGGCGTCGACCGGGACCATCCAGCGCTGCGGCAGCGGGGTGGCGAATTCCGGGTCGGGCGCGGCGGCGTCCGCCGTGATGAGCAGGACCCAGCCGAGGCCGAGCAGGAAGCAGAGGCTGTCGACGAGCCAGTCCCGGGTGGTCCGCCGACTCCGCCCGGCCGCCCCGGCGAGGGCCCCCGGCAGCAGCCAGGGATGGTCGGGTACGGCCGCGCTGGTCACGCCGCCATGCTAGGCAGCCGCCCCGGACGCCGGCCAGCTACCAAAGTCGAGACCTCCGCGTCGACCAAGGTAGCCGCCGGGCGAGACCCTCGGCCGCTGCGGGCAGCCGGCCGGCGCGGGCAGCCTGACCGACATGATCGACGTGGAACACCTCACCAAACGGTACGGGCGGCACACGGCCGTCGACGACGTGTCGTTCCGCTGCGAGCCGGGCACCGTCACCGGCTTCCTCGGGCCGAACGGCGCCGGCAAGTCCACCACCATGCGGATGATCTGCGGCCTGACCCCGCCCAGCGGGGGCAGCGCCACGGTCGCCGGCCGGCCGTACCGGGAGCTGCCCGACCCGGGCCGGGAGGTCGGCGTGCTGCTGGACGCCTCGGCCCAGCACGCCGGGCGCACCGGGCGGGAGGCGCTGGCGGTCGCCGCCGCGACCATGGGCGTGGACCGCCGGCGGGTGGCCGCCACGCTCGACCTGGTCGGGCTGAACGCGGTCGCGGCCAGGCGCCGGGTCCGGGCGTACTCGCTGGGGATGCGGCAGCGGCTCGGCCTGGCACACGCGCTGCTGGGCGACCCGCGGGTGCTGATCCTCGACGAGCCGGCCAACGGCCTGGACCCGGAGGGGATCTTCTGGATGCGCGGCCTGCTGCGCGACTTCGCCGACCGGGGCGGCACCGTGCTGCTCTCCTCCCACCTGCTGCGCGAGGTGGAGGCGGTCGCGGACCGGCTGGTGGTCATCGGGGGCGGCCGGATCGTGGCCCAGGGCGACAAGGACGAGCTGCTGGCCGGCGGCGGCACCCTGGTCCGGGCGCGGAACGCGGCGGCGCTGCGCGGCGCGCTGGACCGGGCCGGGCTCCCGGTCACCGAGGGCACCGACGGGCTGCTGGTCCGCGCCGACGCCGAGGCGGTCGGGCAGGCCGCCGCCGACGCCGGCGTCGCCCTCACCGAGCTGCGCGCCGCCGGCAGCGGCGGCCTGGAACAGCTCTTCCTCACCCTGACCGCCGGCGCGTCGACCCGGGAGGCCGTCCGATGACCACCACCACCGCCACCTCGCCCACCGTCGCACCCGACCATCGTCCGGCGGTACGCCGACCGTCGCTGCTCCGGCTCACCGGGGTGGAGCTGCGCAAGCTCGTCGACACCCGGGCCGGGCTGTGGCTGCTGATCACCATCGGGCTGCTCGCCGCCGCCCTCGTCGTGGTCCAGCTCGTCTGGGCGACCGACGCCGACCAGACCTTCGCCAGCTTCTTCCTCCCGACGCTGCTGCCGGTCGGGTTGCTGCTGCCGGTGCTGGGCATTCTGTCGGTCACCGCGGAGTGGTCGCAGCGCACCGCGCTGACCACGTTCGCCCTGGTGCCCCGTCGCGGGCGGGTGATCGCGGCCAAGCTGGCCGCGATGGTGCTGGCCGCCCTGGCGTCGGTGCTGGTCAGCCTCGGCGTGGCCGCCGCGGGCACGCTGGTCGCCGGGGTCACCGGCGGCGCGGGCACCTGGCGCTTCGAGGGGTCGCTGCTGCTGCACGCGGTGGTGCTCCAGGTGGCCAGCGTGCTGATGGGTGCCGGCTTCGGCCTGCTGCTGCTCAACACGCCGCTGGCCATCGTCGGCTACCTGCTGCTGCCGACCCTCTGGTCGATCCTCGGCGGGCTGATCCGGCACCTCGAGGGTCCGGCGGGCTGGCTGGACACGGGCCGCACCATGGAACCGCTGTTCACCCCGGACGTGACCGCCGGGCAGTGGGCGCGGCTCGGCGTGTCGCTGCTGGTCTGGCTGGTCGTCCCGCTGGTCGCCGGGCTGGTCCGCACGCTGCGCCGCGAGGTGGCGTGACGGTGGTCGGCCACGGCGCTCCCACCGTCGTCGACGGCGGCGTGGCGGAGCTGGCGCTGCTCTGGGGCGGCTTCCCGGCGCTCGGCGCGGGCGCCGGGTGGCTGATCACCGCGGGCGCGGGGTGGCTCGCCGAGCTGCCCTGGGCCCCGGCACAGAAGCTGTTCGGGCTGGTCGCCGGGCTGCCCGACCCGCAGGCGAGCATCGGCGGGCTGGCGGTCGGCGCGCTGGGCGGCCTGCTGGTCGCCGCCATCGGCACCGCCGAGCGGCTCGCCGTCACCGTCGGCGTCGAGCGGGTGGCGCTGCGCCGCGGCGACACCCGCCGCGAGGTCGAGCGGCGGGGAGTGCGCGCGGTGTTCCTCGACGGCAGGGACCTGGTGCTGCTCGGCCCGGACGACGGGGAACTGGCCCGGGAGAAGTCCGACCTGGCCCCCGACCGGCTGCGCGCCGCCTTCCGCGCGCACGGCTGGCCGTGGGCCGAGGCCGACCCGCACCGGGACGCGTACCGGCGGTGGGTGCCGGGGCTGCCCGGCCTGCCGGTCGGCGCGGACGCGCTGCTGCGGGCCCGGCAGAAGGCGCTCGACGACGACCGGGGCGGCGAGGCCCGGGAGCTGCGCGGCGAGCTGGCCCGCTCCGGGGTGGTGGTCCGGGACGAGCGCAGACGGCAGTACTGGCGGCTGACCCGGTCGGGCATGCGTCCCTGGCCGGAGGATGCGACTTCTCCTGAGCCGGAGGTCGACGGACGGTAGCGTTGCGTTCGACGGGGCCCTGGGCACGGGGAGCGCGCGATGACCGAGCAGCAGCCGTACCGGGTGGTGACCCGGCACCCCGGCTTCGAGCTGCGCCGCTATCCGCCGTACCTGGTCGCCGAGGTGCAGGTCGAGGGAACGTTCGAGCAGGCCGCCCGGGACGGCTTCCGGCCGCTGGCCGCGTACGTCGGGGGTGCCAACCGGCCCCGCGCCGCGAGCGGGAACGCGACGCGGGAGGAAGGCCCGGAGACGATCGCGATGACCGCGCCGTACCTCCAGGAGGAGGCCGACCGGCCGGGCTGCTGGCTGCTGCGGTTGGTGCTGCCGGCGACCTGCGCCCCCGACACGCTGCCCGAGCCGACGGACCCCCGCGTCCACACCCGGCAGGTCCCCGCGCAGCTCGCCGCCGCAGTCCGGTTCCGGGGCCGGTGGACGGCGCGGGCGTTCGACCGGCGGGCGACCGCGCTCGGCCGGGCGGTCACCGCGGCCGGGCTGAGCCCCACCGACGCGGTCCGGTACGCGCGCTTCGACCCGCCGTGGAAGCCCTGGTTCCTGCGCCGCAACGAGGTGGTGCTGCCGGTCGCCGAGTGAGCCCGTGCCGCACCCCGGCACGGGCGTCCTCGTTGGAGATTTACCCGCGTCGTTCGCGGGTACCGGCAGGGGCGCACGGGTGACCGCCCGGGCGGGTTCGGAAGGGGGACGACGATGACCTCCGCGGGAAGCGCTGCGGGCGACGGCGGCACGGGCATCTTCCGCCGCAAGCCGGTCGAGGAGATCGCCGACGAGCGCGGCGGCGGGCTGGCCCGATCCCTCGGCCTCTGGCAGCTCACCGCCATCGGGGTGGGCGGCATCATCGGCGCCGGCATCTTCGCCCTGGCCGGAGCGGTGGCGAGCGAGACCGCCGGCCCGGCCGTGCTGATCTCGTTCCTGATCGCCGGGCTCGCCAGCGCGGCCGCCGCCCTGTCGTACGCGGAGTTCGCCGGCATGATCCCGAAGGCCGGCTCGGCCTACACCTACGGGTACGCGGTGCTCGGCGAGGCGGTGGGCTGGTTCATCGGCTGGGACCTGCTGCTGGAGTACACGGCGATCGTGGCCGTGGTGGCCATCGGCATCTCCGGCTACTTCTCGTTCCTCGTAACCGAGCTGGGGGCGGAGCTGCCGGCCTGGATGCTGGGCGCCCCGGGCACCGGCGACGGGCACGTGGTGGACCTCTTCGCGGTGATCCTCTGCCTGTTCATCGCGTTCCTGCTGAACCTCGGCATCAAGTCCGCCGCCCGCTTCGAGACGTTCGTCGTCGGGTTGAAGGTCGCCGTGGTGCTGCTGGTCATCGTGGTCGGCTTCTTCCACGTCCACACCGCGAACTACTCGCCGTTCTTCCCGTTCGGGCTGAGCGGGGCGTTCACCGGCGCCGCCACGGTCTTCTTCGCGGTCTTCGGCTACGACGCGATGAGCACCGCCGCCGAGGAGTCCAAGGACGCCCGCCGGCACATGCCCAAGGCGATCCTCTACTCGCTGGCCATCTCGATGGTCCTCTACGTGCTGGCCACCCTGGTGCTGACGGGGATGCAGAACTACCGCGACATCGACCCGGAGAGCGGCTTCTCCTCCGCGTTCGCCTCCGTCGGCCTGTCGGGTCTGGCCAGCGTGATCGCCGTCGGCGCGATCATCGGCATCCTGACCGTGATGTTCACCTTCATGCTCGGCGTCACCCGGGTGTGGTTCTCGATGAGCCGGGACGGCCTGCTGCCGGGCTGGTTCGCCAAGGTGCACCCGGTCCGCCGGGTGCCGAGCCGGGTCACCTGGATCGTCGGCGTCGGCTCGGCCCTGATCGCGGGCTTCCTGCCGATCCGGGAGGCCGCCGAGCTGACCAACATCGGCATCCTGCTGGCCTTCGTGGTGGTCTGCGTCTCGGTGATCGTGCTGCGCTACCGCCGTCCGGACGCGCCGCGCACGTTCCGGCTGCCGGGTATGCCGGTGGTGCCGGCGGTCGGCGCCCTCTTCTCCCTCTGGCTGATCACCTTCCTCGCCCCGGTGACGTGGCTGCGCTTCGCGGTCTGGTTCGTGCTCGGCGCGCTGATCTACGCCTTCTACGGCTACCGCCGCTCGAAGCTCGCCCGGCGGGGCTGAGGACGGGCCACCGACGCCAGCAGTTCGTCGAGGGCGTCGACCTCCGCCCAGCCGTTCACGGCGATCCCGCCGGTGGCGTCGACGGTGACCTCGACCCGGTCCGGGCTGCCCGACACCGCGTCGAGCAGGCCCGGGAAACGGTCGCCGAGCAGCACGAACTCCTGGTTGGTGGAGCCCACCCAGGGTCGCCGGGTGTCGAGCCGGTCGGCCAGGAACGGCCCGGCGACGAGGAGGTCGGTCGCCGCGAGCAGCGCCGCGACGTCGTCCCGACCGGCGCCGACCGCCCGGTCCAGCTGTGCTCTGGTGTAGCCGGTGAAGGTCATCACCGAGCGCCCGGCCGCGCGTACGCCGGCGGCGACCGCCGCCAGCGGGGCCGCCTGGTCGAAGGGCTCGCCGCCCAGCAGCGTCAGCCCCTCGGTGCCGGCGTCGAGCACCCGCCGCACCAGGTCGGCCGGGGCCACCCGCTCGCCGCCCCGGAAGCTCCACAGGTGCGGGTTGAAGCAGCCGGGGCAGCGGATGGCGCAGCCCTGCACCCAGACGGCGGTGCGCTCGCCCGGCCCCTCGGCCCGGGTGGCGCCGAGGAACCGGGCCACGACGACGGTCTCCGCCCCGCCCCTCGCGCGGGGTGCCGGGCCGAGCACCGGGCGGAGCGCCGGCTCGGATACCAGGCCGGGTGCCGGGGAACTCTCAGACATCGAGGACCCGGCCGAGCGGCGGTTGCTGCCCCGGCGCCGGGCCGGCGAGCGGGGCGCAGACCAGGACGTCCCGCAGGCGCGCGTACTCGTGAGGGGCCAGGTTGGCGGCGGCGGCGAACTCGGCCAGGCTGCCGAACCCGCCCCGCCGGTTCCGCTCGGCCAGCACCTGCTGGGCGCGGTGCGGGTCGAAGCCCGGCAGCGCGGCAAGGTCGTCGGGGCCGGCGGCGTTGACGTCCACCGGCCCGCCGGACGGCCGGCTCGCGACCGGTTGGCCGGGCCGGGACACGGGAGCCGCGACCGGCCCGGTCCCGTAGTAGTCGACGGGCTGGTGCGGCACCATCGTCGGGTCGGCCGGCAGCGACCCCGCCGACATGGGCGGGTAGGTCGGCGCGGAAGGCGGGTACGCCGGCGCCGACGGATACCCGGGCGCCCCCGGCGGAAAGGCCGGTGACGCGGGCGGGTACGCCGGCGACGCGGGCGGGTAGGGCCCGGTGGCGGGCGTGAACGCACCGGCGGGGGCCGACCCGGGGGGCGGGGCCAGCGGGCCGGGCAGGTTAGGGCCGCCGGGCCACGGCGCCGCCGGCTGCGGGGCGTACCAGGGGCGGTGGCCGGCCCGCCAGCGCAGCCACGCCGAGTTGATCAGCGCGGCGTGCAGGATGCCGGCGGCCGTGACGGCCAGCAGCGCGCCGACGGCCCAGTCGCTGGCGGCGGCCTCCTTGTCGGTCTCGCCGACGACGACGAAGGACGTCCAGCCCACCACCGTGTAGACGATGCCGGGGATCCACCAGGCCGGCCGCCCGGCGCGGAGCCCCACGTAGATGAACCCGAAGCCGCCGAGGCAGCTGCACCCGAACAGCGGCAGCAGCAGCCACCAACTGTGCAGCACCCGCCATTTCAGGCTCCCCACCGGGCCGGCCAGGCCCGGGGCGGCCGGTTGCGGCCAACCCGGGCTAGGCGCGTTCGACATCGCGCTGCTCCTGGCGTGCCGTCACGGCGGCGCGGGCGTGGTCGGCGGTGTACGCGCTGCTCACCGTCTGCGCCGCCAGCAGGTCCTCCAGCACGGCGACGTAGTCGAGACAGCGATCGCCGAGCACGTCCCGGGTCTCGGCGCTCACCACGCCCTCGCTGGAGACGGTGACCACGATCCGCGGCTGCCCACTCATCAGGACCTGCCCTCCACGGCGAACACCAGGCGGACGCTCGCGTCCTCGGTGACCTGCTCGGACTCCAGGCGCAGGCCGGCGGCCGGGGCCTGCTCGCGCAGCCGCGCCAGCACGGCCTGCTGGACCTGCCGACCGTAGGCGGCGTCGATGGCCCGCACCGCCTCGACCGCACGCTGCTCGTCGACCTCGCCGGTGAAGTGCGCCGCCCAGACGCCGACCTCGCCGCGCCGGAAGCTCGCCCGCACGCCGGCCCACTCCGCGGTGATCGCGTCCCCGTCGGTGCCGACCACCGCATCCGTGTCGCGCAGCGCCGCGGCGAGCAGCGTCTCGTCCCGCATCCGGGTCTGCACCTGGCAGACGACGCGGCCCTCCCGGTCCCGGCCTGCGGTGGCGCCGTGGGTCGCGGCGACGGCGGCGACGGCCAGCGGCAGGAGTATCAGTGAGACGCTCATCGGGCATTTCTCCTTCCAGTCGAGGCACACACTAGAACTCGACCGCCCGTCCGCCCTGCCCCCGCTGCGGGGGTGGGCCGGGGCGGGAGCCGCGCGGGCCACCGGGACGGCCGCCGAGGTCCCAGTCCTCGGCCGCGGTGGCGGCGACGGCACGGGTGTCGGCCCAGGAGCGTACGGAGTCGATCCGTTCCGCCTGGGTGACGCTGAGCGGCACCATGCTGACCAGCGCCCGGACCAGGTCGTCGCGGCGCAGCGGACGCCGCTCGGCGAACGCGTCGAAGAGCCCGCCGACGACGGCCTGCTCGATCTCGGCCCCCGAGTAGCCCTCGCTGAGCCCGGCCAGCTCGCCGAGCAGGGCGTCGTCGAGGGCCAGGCCGCCGGCGACGGCCGGGTTGCGCAGCCGCCGGGCCAGGTGGACCCGCCAGATCGACGCCCGCTCCGCGCGGGTCGGCAGGTCGACGAAGAAGATCTCGTCGAAACGGCCCTTGCGGAGCAGCTCCGGGGGCAGCCCCTCGAAGTCGTTGGCGGTCGCGATGACGAAGACGGGCCGCGTCTTCTCCTGCATCCAGGTCAGGAAGGAGCCGAAGACCCGGGCGGAGGTGCCGGAGTCGCCGGCGCCGCCGGCGAAGCCCTTCTCGATCTCGTCCACCCACAGCACGCACGGCGCGGTCGCCTCGGCCGTCCGGATGGCGGTGCGCATGTTCTGTTCGCTCGACCCGACGAGCCCGGCGAAGACCCGGCCGACGTCCAACCGCAGCAGCGGCAGGCCCCAGGCCGCGGCGATCGCCTTCGCGGTCAGCGACTTGCCGCAGCCGGGCACGCCGGTGATCAGGACGCCCCGGGGCGCGGGCAGCCCGTACGCCGCCGCCTCGGCCAGCCAGGAACCGTCCCGCCGGGCCAGCCACCGCTTCAGGTTCTCCAGCCCGCCGACGTCGGCGAGGTCGACGGTGACGTCGACGAACTCCAGCAGCCCCGACTTGCGTACGGTCTGCCGCTTCTCCTCGTGCACCACGGCGAGGTCGCCGTCGTCGAGCACCCCGTCGTTGACCATGGCGCGGGCGAACGCGTTCTCCGCCTCGTGCAGGGTGAGCCCGAGCGCGGCCTTGGCGAACCGCTCCCGGCCGAGGTCGTCCAGGCCCATCCGGATCCGGCCGCTGGCCGAGTTGGCGGCGATCATCCCGTCCAGCACCCGCCGGATCTCCGCCTCGGTGGGCAGTGGGAAGTCGACGATGGTCACGTCCTTCTCCAGCTCCACCGGGATGTGCAGCACCGGCGAGACGAGGACGAGGGTGCGCGGCACCGGCCCGGCCTTGAAGGCCGCCGCCAGGTCCCGCAGCCGGCGGACCACCCCGGGGCCGCCCCGCTGGTCGCCGCCGCCGTGCGCGGGGTGCAGGTCCTTGAAGATCAGTACGCTCGGGTGGTCAACCCGCAGCGCCGCGTCGAGCGCGTCCTCGGGGTCGGTCGTGCCCTTGCGGGCGACGCCGTCGGGCTGCACGAACCCCGTCGTCTGCGACCAGGTCCACACCGCGCGGGGCGTGCGGACCGCCCTGGCGTCCTGGGCGACCGCGCAGACCTCGGCGACAACCCGCTGTTCCTCGAACGACTCGACGTAGAGGATCGGGAAGCGTGCCTTGAGCAGTTGCGACAGCGCGACCCGGAACGGCACCACCGTCGATCCCTCCCCCACACCGTGCACCTGAGCAGCGCAGACTCTAACAGCCGGAGAGATCAGCACCCGGCGGCCGATCAGGCGCCGATTCTCTGGTCCCCGGCCGCGTCGACCGCCCTGCCCGTTCGGTGCCCGCGTGGGCCGGAGCGGGTCCGCACGAGGATCGCCCGCCCGCTACCGTTCCCGGTCGGGGAGGTGCCGCCGATGTACGTGGTGTCCGTGATCAACTACAAGGGCGGGGTCGGCAAGACCACCGTCACCGCCAACCTCGGGGCCGAACTGGCCAACCGGGGCATGAAGGTGCTGCTCATCGACCTCGACCCGCAGGCCAGCCTGACGTTCGGCTTCTACGAACCCGACGACTGGCGGGAGCGGCTGCGCGACGGCCGGACGGTGAAGCGCTGGTACGACGGGCTGCGCGGGGACACCCCGGCGGTGACCCTGGGCGAGCTGGTCGTCTCCCCCGGCCCGGCCAACGCGCGGCTCACCGGCGCCGGCCGCCTCGACCTGATCGCGTCCCACCTCCAGCTCGTCGACATCGACCTGACCCTGGCCCGGGGCGTGGCCGACGGCGAGGAGTACGACGCCGAGCTGTTCCGGGTGCGCGGCTCCCTCGCCGAGGGGCTGCACGACGACGCGCTGGGCGGCTACGACCTGGTGCTCATCGACTGCCCGCCGAACTTCAACGTGGTCACCCAGTCGGCCATCATCGCCAGCGACCACCTGCTCATCCCCGCGAAGGCGGACTACCTCTCCACGCTGGGCATCGACTACCTGCACGGCAACGTCCGGGAGCTGGTCGACCACTACAACGCCGACGCCCGCCGGTTCGCCACCACCCGCCGGCACCACAAGGTCGCCCCCGGCGTGGCCGGGGTGGTGTTCACCATGATCCAGCTGATGGCGCAGCGGCCGATCGCCGCGCACCAGGGCTACATGGACCAGGTCCGTGCGCTCGGCCTGCCGGTCTTCCCCACCGCCCTGCGGGAGAACGTCACGGCGTTCGCCACGAACACCCCGCGCGGCGTGCCGGTGGTGCTGCGCGACCGGATCACCACCCCGGTGGTCCGCGACGAGCTGCGTCAGCTCGCCACGGAGTTCCTCGAACACCTCCAGCCCGAGCGGATCGTGGCGTGACCGGGCCGGGCCGCGACGTCACCGACCTGCTGACCGCGCTGCTGCGGGACCTGCCGGCCGCCGACCTCGCCGCTCTGGTCGAGGGGCGCGCCCGGCTCGCGGTGGTGCCGCTCGACGGGGCCCCGCCCGGTCCGCCCACCGCCGCGCGCCCGGTGCCCCCCGCCCGTCGGACCGCCGCACCCCCGCGTCCGGCCGGCCAGCCGGCACGTCCGGTCGCCCCATCCGCGGATCCGGCGGGCCCGGTCGCGCGGTCCGCCCGGCGGGCGGTGCCGGCGACCGACCCGGCCCGCGCCCGCGCCGCGCTGGCGGCCATGTCCCGCCGCGCCGACGGTACGGCGTACCTCTCCGGCTGGACCGCCCGTGACCTGCGGGCGCTGGCCGCTGGCCTGGAGCTCCGGGGCGTCGCCGGGCTGCGCAAGGCGGACCTGGTCGACCGGATCGTGGACCGCACCATCGGCTTCCGCCTCGACTCCACCGCCATCCGCCGCCGCTGAACCGGCGCGCGGTCCGACGCCAACCCGGCGCGCGAGCCGACGCTGAGCCGGCGCGCGGACCGAGGCCAACCCGGCGCGCGGGCCGACCGGCGGGCCGCCGGCCCCTAGGCTGGCCCATACCGGGTCGAGGAGGTCGCATGGACAGGTGGGTGGCGCTGTTGCGCGGGGTCAACGTCGGCGGCGCGCAGGTCGGCATGGCCGACCTGCGCCGGCTGGTCGCCGGCCTCGGGCACGACGACGTGAAGACCTACCTCCAGAGCGGGAACGTGGTCTTCGGCAGCACCGTACGCGACGCCGAGGCGCTGGCGCGGGGCATCGAGCGGGCGATCGCCGACGAGCTGGGGCTGACGGTGCCGGTGCTGGTGCGCAGCGGCCGGGAGCTGGCGGCGGTGGCCGGCGGCAACCCGTACGCCGACGGGGAGGACGACCCGACGCGGCTGCTGGTCGCCTTCCTCGCGACCGCGCCCGAGAAGTCCACGGTGGACGCCCTGACCGTGCCCGGCGGCGAGAACGTCGCGTTCACGGTCACCGGGCGCGAGGTCTACCTGCACTACCCCGACGGCGGCTACGGCCGGTCGAAGTTCACGAACAACTACCTGGAGAAGAAGCTCGGCGTGGTGGCGACCACCCGCAACTGGCGGTCGGTGCGCGCCCTCGCCGAGCTGGCGACGCCCTGAGCCGACCGAGCATGGTCGGGGCGCGCCGCCCCCTGTCAGCGGCGCGCCCCGAGCGTGTGGCGGCGACCGGTCAGCTCAGGTCGACCCGGATCAGGTTGGTGCCCCGGGTGGTGAAGAGGGCGCGCACGCCGTCCGTGACCACCTCCGGGGCGCCGAACCAGGACTGGTTCAGCCCGTCCGCCAGCACCGTCAGCGCCGGCTCGCGGCGGCCCACCGGCACGGTCCAGAGGCGGGTGCCGTCGACGCCGAACACCCGGTCGTCGATGACGGCCAGCTTGCCGCCGGCCGCGCCGACGTCGATCCGCCAGAGCACCTCGCGGGTACGCGGGTCCAGCGCGAAGAGCTCGCCCTCGCTGGTGACGCCGACCAGCACCCGGCCGATCAGCTTCAGGTCCACGATGACGCCCCCCGAGGTGGGCTCGACGAGCCAGGCCAGGCGCTCGGTGTGGTAGTCGAAGTAGCCGAGCCTGGCCCGGCTGGTCGTCGGGATGGTGCCGTAGCCGTTGCGGATACTGCCGCCGAGGAAGACGCCGTGCGGGTCGGGGCAGAGCGACTGCACGGTCTGGTCCGGCAGGATGCCCCGCCAGCTGCGGATCCGCTGCCCATCGTAGATGTTGAGCGCGCCCTCCCAGCGGCCGTAGTCCGGCTCGGTGGACATCAGCACCAGGCCACGGCGCCGGTCGACGGTCAGCGACGTCGGCCGGGTCTGTTCCTGCCCGGCGTCGACCCGGGCCACCTCGGTGGCGGCCCGTCCGTCGACGGGCAGGGTGAGGTAGCGGGCCAGCGTGTAGACGCCCATGTGCACCATGCCCCCGTACGTCTCCATGTCCTTCGCCTCGCCGCCGAACGGCACCCGGAAGGTGTCGAAGGCCGCCGTGGCCTCGGTGGAGACGACCTGCACGCCGAGGGTGCCGCCGACCACGATCCGGTCGCCCGCGTGGCAGAGGGACATCGGCCGCTCGGGGGTGGGGGCGAGGTCCGGCGAAGTCATGTCCAGCGCCTCGGTGGTGCGGGTGTCGAGGTCGTGGAAGATGCCCCCGGCGGCCTGCACGGCCCAGAGCCGGCCGTCGTCGAGGAAGCCGATCCGGACGTTCGACGCCTCCGCGATCGGGACGCCGACGAGGGTGGGCGCGGTGTCGCCGAGCCGGAACCGGTAGAGCGACCCGCTCGGGCGGGTGGTGTAGAAGATCTCGTCGCCGCGGCTGGTGATGCCGACGACGAACGAGTCGTCCGGGGTCTTGAGGATCTGGTGGCGGCTGTGGTCGCGGGTGTCCACGACGAGGATCTCGGCCGTGGGCGAGATGCCGACGACGAGGTGGTCGCCGGCGAGGTGGCAGACCGCGCCGAAGGTGCGGTCGCGCAGTTCGGCGGGGAGGATGTCGGCGCGGGTGCCGGTGGCCCGGTCGTAGGCGACGAGGCCGGCGTGGGACCCGATGCCGCAGTAGACGGTGGTGTCGGTGGCGACCAGGTCGCGGACGTAGGTGTCGTCGGGGTCCATCCGACCGTGGTCGGTGGCCCGGCCGGTCGCCGGGTCGTACTCCCAGAGCTTGGCCGAGGGGTAGGTGCCGACGAAGATCCTGCCGTCCGGGGACGCCTTGACGGTCCAGCCGACCTCCTGCTTCAGGTCCAGCACCCGGGTCACCTCCAGGGTGGCGGTGTCCACCCTGAACAGCAGGCCCGGGGAGTACGAGGAGACGAAGAGGTCGGAGCCGACCGCGTCGATGCCCCAGAGGCCGGGTACGCCGGGGATGAGGGCGGTCTTGGTGATCCGCCGCTGGGTCAGGTCGTACGCGGCGACCCGGGTGGGCAGGATCTGCCGGGTGGCGAACCAGATCTCGTCGCCGACGCGGACGCCGTTGCCGAAGTTGAGCACCCGGGAGGCCGCGCCGAGGTCGGTGATGGCGACGTCGAACGTCTCGCCTAGTTCGCCGTCGGGGGCGGCGATGGCCGCGCGAGGAGATACGGCTGCCGCCGTTACCGCACCGAGCCCGGCGAGTAGTGCCCGCCGCGAGAGATTTCCCGACATCATGCGCCCTTCCGGCTGGGTTCACCCTGAGCCGACCAAAGCCTCCACAGTTACGGCCCCGACCGTTAAGCGGGAACCCTAGGACCGGGAGAGTCGGCCGTCAACGGGTGACGGACCGGTCGTGCGGTCGCGGCCCGGGGGCCGCGACCGCACCGTCCCCTCAGAAGTGGTACGCGGTGTGGTACTCGGGCACGACCACCCGGCTGCGCGGGGAGACCCGCCGCACCGCCGCGATCAGCCCGTCGAGCCGCTCCCGGTCCTTCGGCGCCACGGTCACCGGGTTGCGCAGCTCCGTCTCGAAGTTGTCGAAGTGCACCGGCACCACGACCTTCGGCCGGTCCAGCGCGTCGAGCAGCCGCTCGGCGTAGTCGGCGGTGGCGGTGGTGCTCGGCAGCGCCACCATGGCCACGTCGGGGGCGAGGCCGGTCAGGTTCCGCGCGACGAAGTCGCTCGCACCCATGAAGAACAACGACGGTCCGTCGGCCACCCGCACCTGGTATGCCAGCGTGTCCCCCTCGGGCAGGTCCGCGATGGTGGCCGGCTGCGCCGGCTGGCTGACCCGTACGCCGGGGAACGCCATCGAGTACGACGCGTTGCGGCTGTGCAGCGAGCTGACCACCTCCACGGTGTAGGCGCCGAAGTCCAGCACCTCCCCGCCCCGGACCGGGCTGAGCTTCCCCGACGGCAGCCCGTACGCCAGCCCGAGGTGGTAGGCGGTCAGCGTGCCGACGACCCGGGCGCCGGTGCGGCCGACGATGTGCGGCACGTCCATGTAGTGGTCCCAGTGGGTGTGCGTGACGAGCACCGTCTCGGCCCGGTCCACGAGGGAGTCCACCACGTCGGTGCGGACCTCCAGCGGCGCGGCCGCGTCGAAGGCGCCCTTGAACAGCCCGGTGTCGATGCGGCTGAGGAAGGGGTCGACCAGGACCGTGCGGTCGCCGATGTCGATGCGCCAGGCCGTCGTACCCCACCAGCGGAAGCTGACCGGGCCGCGGCGGCGGCCGGCCGGCGCGGCGGTGATTACGAATCTCCCACGGCACCCCGGGCAGGGCCACCATGGCTTGGGCTTCGGCGCCTGCGTCGTCGCGTG
>NZ_JBFAAF010000105.1:0-18271 GCF_040639595.1 Micromonospora sp. NPDC023814 | reverse complement strand
GCCGCAGCCCTGGTCATCCTCCACATCGAGCACGGACGAACCACCTGAAACGAACACTACGCACAGTCGCGAACCGTTACTCGGAAAGGCTCAGTCTGAGGACTCCACCAGACCCGGGGCGGTTCAGTCCGAGCGGTTCCTCGAGTTCGCCGAGGCCTGGGGCAAGAAGTACCCGGCGATCGTCCGGCTGTGGGAGAACGCCTGGGCCGAGTTCGTGCCCTTCCTCGTCTTCGACGTGGAGATCCGCAAGGTCATCTGCTCCACCAACGCGATCGAGAGCGTGAACGCCCGTACCCGTAAGGCCGTCCGCGCTCGTGGGCACTTCCCCAACGAGCAGGCCGCGCTCAAGTGCGTCTACATGGCGCTGATGAGCCTCGACCCCACCGGCGCTGGCCGCCGGCGCTGGACCATGCGCTGGAAGGCACCCCTGAACGCCTTCCGGATCACCTTCGAGGGCCGGCTCACCCCGGCCAACCACTGACCACCTCAACAACCAAGATCAGCCGTTAGTTAACTTGACAGACCCCTCGGTCGGCCTGCCTTTCCCATGGGGCGAGGTATGTTCACCGCGTCGGCGGCGTATGGGCCCGGTATCTCCCCCGAGCCGCGCTCGACGAGCTTCGTCGGAACCCTGAGCGTCTCCAGTGCGAGCGGCTTGCGCGCCATTCGCGCGAGTAGGCGCTCGGCCGCGAGCTCGCCCAGGCGATGTGGGTTCTGGGCAACGACGGTCACGCCCGGATCGAGCAGGTCGAGAAGCTCGACATCGTCGAACCCGACCATGGCCACACGGTGCTGGGCGCCACGCTCATGCAGCGCACGCACGACGCCGACGACCAAGCGGTTCTGCGTCGGGAAGATCGCCGTCGGCGGCTCGGGGGCGTCCAGCATGGCATGCGCCGCCAACCGCGCCTCTTCCTCGCCGATCAGACCGGTGACGTCGTGGGCCGGTGGGCATTCGATGTTCCAGCGGTCGAGCTCGTCGAGGAAGCCGCGCCGCCGTTCCCGGAGCGTCCAGATCTGCTGGTTGCCGCCGATGAAAGCAAGCCGCCGGTGGCCGTGCTGCAGCATGTGACGGGTCGCGATGAGCGCACCGTCGAAGTTGCAGGAGACGACCGAGTCGAACGCGACGGACACGGCTGGGCGGTCGACGAAGACGATCGACGTGCCACGGGCGACTTCGGCCGAGAGGTACGCCTGATCGCGGGAGACGGTGGTGATGATGAGGCCGTCGACGCGCCGCCGCAGGAAGTCCTTGACGACGCTTCGCTCACGGCCCGGGTCCTCGTCGAAGCTCTCCGCGAGCACGACGATCGAGTGTCGGCGCATCACGGTCTCGACGCCTCGATGGATCGCGGCGGAGAACGGATTGTCGACGCTCTCCAGCATCAGCCCGATCGCATTGGTGCGCGCGCCCGCGCGCCGCAGGCCTCCGGCGTAGACGTTGAGCTCGTAGTTGAGAGCGGCGGCCGCGCGATTGACGCGCTCCCTCAGTTGGTCGGAAACGTTCGGCTCGCCGTTGAGCACCCGCGACACCGTCTTCACGCCGACTCCCGCCAGCGCCGCAACGTCGCGCATCGTCGCGTAGCGGGGCGCCTCGAGTCGCTCTGACATCGATGCCTGTCTCCTCATAGATTCACTCATGGAATCACAACATCGATCCCCGGGTGCGACAGTCCATGGTAGCGGCGGAGGCCTCGGGCATGGCAAGCGCCGGTTCGCTGATACCGTTGCCAGACGCGGCGAATTGGACGGTCAGCGGTCGGTCGCATCGCATGCCTCGATCCTGCTCCGGATGAACCGGTCAGCCCTTGAGCGCCAGATGTACCAACACAGTCGTCGGCTGCTCGGACGTGGACCCGGTGATGAAAAGGCGAATCCACGTGCCGAACCCGTACAGTTCCACGTCGATCAGCGAGCAGTCGCTCGGCATGGTCAGCCGCGCACCGCGGTCCAGCCAGTCCACGCCGTCGGGTGAGACCTGCGCTTGAATGGTCAGCGTGGGATGGGGTCCCTCGGTCCGCACGTAGAACAGCGCCTCGGTGGCCCACCCCGCCTCGTAGGGATGCGTTCCGAAGTCGCCCGTGAGCACCGTGCGTCGCTCGACGAGCGTGGTGGCGGAGGTGAGCATCAGATCGCTCCTCGCTTCGCGGGAAAGGTGGCACCGGTCGAGTAGACGACCGAGTCGATGTACATGTTCACGATCCGGTCCGCTCCCGCCTCGATGTAGAACACCGGATTGATGAGCTGGGTGATGCCGGCGTACTTGGGTGACAGGGTGGCCTTGCGTCCGCGCAGGTCGAAGACCTTGTCGACGCTCTGGAACTCGACGTACTCGCGAGCGACGACGTCGACGGTCAGCCGCATGTACATCCAGTTCAGCTTGTCCGGGCTCTCGTTGTAGACGAGTTGCTGCGCACCGCCCGGGATCCACTGGAAGCCGTCGGCGGAGCCGTCACCGTAGCGACGACCGCACCAGAGGGCGTCGATCCCGACCTGCTCCCACCCGTTCTCCAGCCCGGTCCACTGCTGCCGGGTCACACCGTCGGAGACCTGCCAGTACTGCCACTTCTTGACCAGCTCACCGTTGACGGAATTCACGTACCGGACCCCGGGCTGCCAGCGGTGCTCCCCGTCCTGGATGTCGAACCACATCCCGAAGGCGCGGATGTCCTCCTCGCCGAGGCCCTCGCGGTCCTGGTGCGGCGTGTAGCTGTACCACGCCTCGAGCTGCACGTAGCGCGCCTCCGGGTCACTCAGCGACAGCCGCTTGATCGCTGTGCTCATGCTGCCGGCGATCGGGGGCTGCTCGTACGGGCCGGCAGCCGCCCGGGTGGGGAGCTTCAGCGAGTACGTGCCCTCCATGGAGCCGTGCGAGGCGGCGAAGCGCATCGGTGCGGCACTGAGTTGGGCCGGGCCCCAGGAGCCGAGGTCGAGTCGCGACTGCTGTTGGTGGAACCCGGGACCGACGAAGTTGGGCGTCAGGTCGAGCCAGCCGTTGAAGCCGAGGTCGAAGTCGTCGTAGACGACGACGTTCTCCAGGGGTTTGTACCTGCTGAGCCCGCGCTCGAACGAGATGACTTTGTGCATGACAACCGCCTTACTCGATGCCGTCGATCAGGGCGTCCGGGCCGCCGCGTTCGAGAAGGTCGGCGGCGCGTTCGAAGGCGGCGACGAAACCCGGGTTCGCGGCGAACGGGGCGAGGGTGGGAACCTGCGTGAGGAAGTCGCGCCGGTCGCCGCCGGCAGCGGTGACCAGTGACGTGGCGTCCGCGTCGTCGAGAATGAAGCGCCCCTGCGCCGCCAGCCGGCAGCCGGCTCGCCAGGCCGCGATCACGGCCGCGCCGACCGGGCAGGACGAACCGGCGGCGAGCCGGTCCGCCACGACGGGCAGCACGAACTTGGGGATGCGGTTGGAGGTGTCCACGGACAGCCGCGCGAGCGGGTCGCGTACCTGTGGGTTGCCGAAACGTTCGAAGAGCTGCTCGATGTAGCCGGGCAGGTCGAAGCCGTCGGGCACGGTGAGGGTCGGTACCCCCTCGCGCTCGATGTACGCGCGCACGAAGCCAGCGAACCGCGGGTCGGCGCAGGCCTCGTCCACATAGGTGAAGCCGGCCAGTTGCCCAAGGTAGGCCATCGCCTGGTGCGCGCCGTTGAGCAGCCGCAGCTTGATCGCCTCGTACGGCTCGACGTCCGCGGTGAGGGTGACGCCGACCTGCTCCAGGGGCGGGCACCCGGTCGGGAAGTGGTCCTCGACGACCCACTGGGTGAACGGTTCGCTGGCCACCGGCCACGCGTCCTCGACCCCGAGCGTCTCCCGGATACGGTCGAGGTCGGCCGGCGCGGTGACCGGGGTGATGCGGTCCACCATCGTGGCGGGGAAGGCGACCTCGGCGGCGATCCACTTCGCCAGCTGCGGGTCGACCAGGCGCGCGACACCTTCCACGGACATCCGGCACACCTGCCCGTTGCCAGGGATGTTGTCGCAGGACAGCACCGTGAACGGGGCGATGCCCCGGGCCCGCCGTTCGCGCAGCGCCGCGACGATCCAGCCGAACGCGGTGCGCGGCTGGGCCAGACCGCTGGCGACCTCCGCCGCGACGAGCGGGTCGTCCTCGGGGTTCCTACCGTTGATCGGATCGGCGACGTACCCGCCTTCGGTGATGGTCAGCGAGACGATGCGCACGTCGGGGCTGACCATCTGTGCCAGCACCGCCTCGGGCTGCTCCGGGGCGTACAGGAAGCGGGGGATCGAGCCGACGACCGAGGTCTCGTCGGTACCGTCGGGGTGGCGCAGGGTCAGGGTGTAGAGACCGTCCTGCCCCCGCAGGGCGTCACGCATCCGCGCGTCGCGCTCCAACAGGCCCACCCCGCAGATCGCCCAGTCCCGGGCCAGCCCGACGTTCATCAGCCGGTCGAGGTACATGGCCTGGTGCGCTCGGTGGAAGTTGCCCACCCCGAAGTGCACGATCCCGACCCGTACGTCCTGGTCGCCGTACTGCGGCACGGCGACGTTGTCCGGCAGCAGGCCCAGCACGGACCTCCCCAGACGCTTCACCGCTACCTCACTCCCTGGTTCACGTTGTCGAAGTCGACGACTGCACCCTGGTCGATGAGCCGCTGCCGGAGCACGCCGAAGTCCACGTCCGACATGCTGTAGCCCTTCTCCACGGCGAGGGCCGCCGCGGTGCCGGCCCCCTGCCCCATCGCCATGCAGGTCGCCATCACGCGCACCGAACCGAATCCGGGCCCATCGGCGGAGAGACAACGCCCAGCGGTGACGAGGTTGATGCTGCCCCGGGGCACAAGGCACCTGAGGGGGACGTTGTACTCCTGCTTGGGAAGCACGAGCTCGTTCTGGTCGATGCTGTCGTTCTCGTGGATGTCGATGACGTGCGCGCCCTTGGCGATCGTGTCGGGGAACGCCTTGGGGTTGAGGATGTCGTCCCTCGTGAGCTGGTAGAGGCCCACGATGTGATACGTCTCGCGCACGCCCGTCTGGATGCCCGACTTCGCCAGCCAGCAGTCCTTGAACTCCGGGAAGTTCTCGCGCATGACCTCGATGATCAGGTGCAGGTTCTCGCGCAGGCTGCATTCGGTGCGGGTGAACCACTCGGGGTCGCTGGCGTCGGTGGCCTCCCGCAACAGGTTGATGCTGACCATGCCGTCGTGGAAGAACCCGTTGATCCACGGGCCACCGAAGACCGGGATCTTCCCCTGTGCGTTGAGCTCGGCGAGTCTGCCCCGGATCACGTCGGAGACCGGCAGGACGCCGTTGACGGCGTCCCCGAAGAGCGGGGCCAGCGCGTCGGTGTCCACGCCACCGAGCTGGAACCACAGGGAGGCGGGCTGCAGCACGTCACCCTTGACGGTCTCGAAGCCGGCCGCCCGCACGATGTCGGCGTCACCCGTGCAGTCGACGACGACCCTGCCCTCGTAGGCGACCCGTCCCGCCTTGTTCTCCACGATGACGTGGGTGACGCGACCGTCGTCCGTGACACAGCCGGACACCCAGGAGTGGTAGAGCAGCGTCACGCCACTGTCGAGCAGGAGCCGCTGCGCCGCGAGCTTCAGGATCTCGTCGTTGGTCGGGTAGTTCCCGCTGTCGCGCGAGACGTCGGCGCCGCCCAGCTCGGCCGCGTTCCGCAGGAGTTCGAAGGGGATGCCGCCGATGTGTTGTTTGCCGTTGTGGCGGAACTCGCTGATCGGGGTGACCAGCGCACTGGTCGACATGCCGCCGACGAAGCCGTACCGCTCGATCAGCAACGTCCTGGCGCCGTTGCGCGCCGCCGCCACGGCGGCGGTGAGGCCCGCGGGGCCGCCGCCGCACACGACGACGTCGAAGCTGCCGACGACCGGAACATCCCGGGGTGGTTCGGTGATGAACACTCTCACTCCATTGATGCGGTGTGGAACATGGCGGCATCGCCGCCATGTTCCACGGCCTGCTCAGCCCTTGAGATTCACGTGAACGAGCACCCGCGCGGGCTGCTCGCTCGTCGCACCGGTGATGACGACCCGCAACCAGTTGCCGAACAACGCCACAGGCACGTCCACGAGCGACTGCGAGGCATAGAGTGTCGCGCCCGCCCGGCGGACCCAGTTGATGCCGTCCGGCGAAACCTCCACCGCGATGGTGAGGTCGGGATGGTCGCCCTCGGTCTGCACGAAGAACACCGCTTCGGTCGCCCAACCCGCTTCGTAGGCAAGCGTCGCGAAATCGTCGGAGATCCTCACCCGCCGGGCGAGAACCGATGTGTTGGTTGTCTGCATTTTTCCTGTCTCTCAGAGGTGACGGTCCGGACCCTGCATCACTCGGTCGAGTACACGACGGAGTCGATGTAGAGATTGACGGAGCGGTTCGTGTCGGTCTCGACGAAGAAGACAGGGTTGATGAGGTTGTCGATCGAGTGGTAGCCCGGCACGAGGGTGGGCGAGATTCCGCGAAGGTCGAAGACCTTGTCCATGCTCTGCAGTTCGACGTACTCGCGCTTCTCGACGTCCACCGTCAACCGCAGGTAGAGCCAGTTGATTTTGTCGGGGCTCTCGTTGTAGAGCAGGTCCTGCTCGCCCCCCGGCACCCACTGGTACCCGTCGGCGGAGCCGTCGGCGAACCTCCGGCCGTACCACTGGTTGTCGATCCCGGGAACGCACCAGCCGTCGGCGACACCGAAGTTCCAGTCCTCTGGTGTCACGTTCGGGCCTACCTGGTAGAACTGCCACTTCTTGACGAGTTGGCCGCCGAGCGAGTTCACGTAACGCACGCCCGGCATGTACCGGTACTCGGGATCCTGCACGTCGAAGAAGAAGCCGATCGCGCGGATGTCCTCCTCCCCCTTGCCCTCGCGGTCCTGTACGGGCGTGTACGAGTACCAGGCCTCGATCTGGATCAGCTTCGGGTTACCGAAACTCGAGAGCCGCTTGATGGCGTGCCCCATCGAGCCTGGTGCCGGCGGTTCGGTGGGTGGCCGTCCGGTCGGCGCCGTCGTGAGCTTGAGGGAGTAGGTGCCCTCCATCGAGCCATGCGACGAGGCGAACCGCATCGCCCCTGAGCTGAGCTGGTTCGGCGCCCAACTCGAAAGGTCCACGACGCTGGGGAACGACTCGTAGTTGTCGTAGACGTAGTTCGGCGTCAGGTCCAACCAGCCGTTGAACCCCGTGTCGAAGTCGTCGTACGTGATGACGCGAGCGAGCGGGTTGAAGCGCTCGAGGCCGCGGTCGTAGCTGAGAAATTTCTGCATCGAGAGGCTCCACGTTCAGGATCTGACTGCGGGACAGTTGGAGACTGCGGCCGGGTGGGCGTGGGGACGGTGGCGGGTCTGCTCGTCCCCACGCCCACCGGTCGGACTACTTGGTCAGGTAGACCGTGCTCCAGTCGTAGTTCTCCGTCGGTGTGAGGTTCAAGCCCTGCACCGTCTTCTTGGCCGCCACGTTGATGTTGTTCTCGAACAGCCCGATGCCGGGCACGTCCTCGGCCAGGATGTTGGCGATCTGCTGGTACAGCGGCTTGCGCTGCTCCAGGTCGGTCGTCCCGCGGGCCTTGGCCAGCAGCGCGTCCAGTTCCGAGTTGCAGTAGCCGAGGCGCTTCGCGCTGCACGGGTACAGGCGGTTCAGGGTGAAGTCCGCGTCACCGGTGGTGGTCAGGTTCGAGTTCACGATCATGTCGAAGTCGCCGGGGCTGGCGATGTTCTTCAGGAAGGTCGCCTGGTCGTCCGACTTCGGGGTGACGTTGACGCCGATGGCCTTCCAGTCGGAGATCATCGCCGCGATGATCTGGTCGTAGCCCGTGTTCGCGACGCTGTAGTCGATGGTGGTGCTGAACCCGTTCGGGTAGCCCGCCTCGGCCAGCAGCTTCTTCGCGTTCTCCGGGTCGTGCTTCGGGGCGTTCGTGGGCGACACACAGCCGAAGGCCGCGGACGGGCAGAGCGCGGTCATCGTGTCCGCCGTCTCGCCCAGGAGCGCCGTGACGATCTTCTGCAGGTCGAGCGCTTCCCACAGGGCCTTACGCACCCTGACGTCGTTGAACGGGGCACGGCTGTTCTGGAACCACAGGAACGTGTACGTGTAGCTGGGGATCTGCGAGAAGGTCACGTCCGACATCTCTCGCACCGTCGGGATCTGGTCGTTGGTCACGCCGGCAACCACCTGCGCCCCACCGTTCGCCAGCGCCGTGATCCTCGCGTTCGTGTCGGTGATCACCTTGAACGTCACCGTCTTGAGGTTCGCCTTGGTGCCCCAGTAGGTGTCGTTCCGGGTCAGCGTGATGTGGTCGTTCGCGACGAAGTCGCTGATGACGAACGGCCCGGTACCGATCGGCTTGGCCCAGTAGCTGTCTTCGCTGGCGCGCGCCTCCTGGCCGATGAAGATCATCGAGAGGACGCCCAGCAGCGTGCCGGTCGGAGCACTGGTGCGAATGGTGAAGGTCGTCGGGTCGTCCGCGGTGTAGGACGAGACGACCGCCAACTGCGTGGCGAGCACCGACTTCATGGCGATGTAGCGGTCGAAGGTGGCCTTGACGTCGGCGGAGGTGAACGGCGTGCCGTCGCTGAAGGTCACCCCCGTGCGGAGCTTGAACTGCAGCGTGGTCGGGTCCGTCCACGTCCAGGAACTCGCCAGCTTCGGCTGGGGCTGTGACTTGCTGTCAAGCGTCACCAGCGTGTCGAACACGTTGGTGCTCATCTGCATTCGGCAGTTGTCGAAGTTCTCGGTGGGGTCGAGGCTCGTACATCCGTAGTTCAGGACGTAGGTCAGGTTCTGCTGGTCGTCCGGCAGCCGCGCGCCGGGCGTAGAGTCACCGCTGCCGTCGCCGCTGCTGCATCCGGCAAGCGCCAGGGCAAGGGCGGTGGCCGCCGCAGCGAGCCCCGCCAATCCCTTGTGGGAGCGCACCATTGCTTCTCCTTAGTGAATATGCCTTTACTTCTGACCGACCTAGGCTGCGGGTTCGCCGGTGGGGTGACGGCCTTGGTGGGCCCGCTCCAGCCATGGGCGCACGACTGGCACGGCGGCCAGTAGTGCTCTGGTGTATTCGTGTTGGGGATGTTCGAAGATCTCGCGCGCATTGCCCTGTTCCACGACGTGGCCGTGGTGCAGGACGAGTACGCGGTCGCAGAGGTGCTCGACGACGGACAGGTCGTGCGAGATGAAGAGGTAGGCCAGTCCGAGTTCTTCCTGCAGGTCGTCGAGCAGGTTCAGCACCTGTGCCTGGACGGACACGTCGAGCGCGGAGACCGGCTCGTCGCAGATGATCACTTTGGGCCGCAGGGCGAGCGCTCGGGCGATCCCGATGCGCTGTCGCTGGCCGCCGGAGAACTGGTGGGGATAGCGATCCGAGTAGTCGGGGTTGAGACCGACGCGATCCATCAGCTTCTTGACCTCGGCCGTCCACTGGTCGCGCGGCACGATGTCGCGGTGCACCCGCCATCCCTCGGCGATCAGGTCGCGGACCGTCAGCCGAGGGTTCAGCGAGGCGTACGGGTCCTGGAAGACCATCTGCATGTCACGTCGGACGGACTTCAGCTGCTTTCGGGAGTAGCCGGTGATGTTCCGCCCTTCGAACTCGATCACGCCGTCGTCCGGCTTCACCAGGCCGATCACCGCGCGCGCGACCGTCGACTTGCCGGAGCCTGACTCGCCGACGAGCCCGACCGTCTCGCCCGGGTTGATGTCGAAGGTCACGTCGCTGACGGCGACGTTCGCACCGATCTGACGCTGTAGCAGCGACGAACGGATCGGGTAGGCGACCTTCAGGTGCGCTACGCGCAGCAGCGGGGCGGACTCGGTCTCAGCCATGAGTCAGCACCTCCTCGGAAACGTGGCACGCGGCCTCGTGGCCGGCTGGCCACGTCGTCGGTGTGCGCAGTACCGGCACCTGCTCCCGGCACAGGTCGGCCGCGAACGGGCACCGCGGGTTGAAGGCGCAACCGCTCGGCAGGTCCAGGAGATTCGGCGGCGACCCGACGATGGGCTTCAGCCGTCCCCCGATGCTCGTCTGGCTCGGGATCGACTCGAGCAGACCCTTGGTGTACGGGTGCGCCGGGTGGTCGTACATGTCCCGCACCGTGCCGGTCTCCACGATCCGACCGGCGTACATGATGGCCGCGCGAGTGGCCACGTCGGCGACCACTCCGAGGTCGTGGCTGATCAGGATCATCGCCATGCCGGTCTCCGCCTGGAGGTCGGCGAGGAGCGACAGGACCTGCTTCTGGACGGTGACGTCCAGCGCCGTCGTCGGCTCGTCCGCGATGAGCAGCTTCGGCCCGAGCGCGATCGCCATCGCAATCATGATCCGTTGCCGCTGGCCCCCGGAGAACTGATGTGGGTAGTCGCGGATCCGGGTCTCGGCATCGGGGATGCCGACGCGCTTGAGCAGTTCCAGGCTCTTCGCCCAGGCCTCCCGGCGACCCATCCCGAGGCGGCGCCGGAACGGCTCCGCGAGTTGGGCGCCCACGCGGAACACCGGGTTCAGCGAGCTCAGCGGGTCCTGGAAGATCATGGCGATCTCCGTGCCGCACAGTTCGCGCACCGCGGGCACGCGCTCGGCAGCCAGGTCGCGTCCGCCGTAGAGGATCCTGCCACCGACGATCGAGCCGGCCGGCTTCGGCAGCAGCGCCATGATCGACTGGGCGATGGTCGACTTGCCGCAGCCGGACTCGCCGAGGACGGCGAGCGTCTCGCCGGCCCGGACCTCGAAGCTGACGTTGTGAAGTGCGCGGGCCACACCCGCCGCGGTGGAGAACTCCACCGTCAGGTCCTGCACGCTCAGCAGGGGCGCGTCCGTGGGCGCGGCGGACGGGGCGCTGCCCGGTTGTGTCTTCGTCATCATGCGCTCCGCAGCCTGGGGTCGAACTTGTCGCGCAGGGCGTCGCCGAGGATCCCGAAGGCCAGCATGAGGATGACCAGCACGATGCCGGGAAGGGTCGAGATCCACCAGGCGGTCGAGAGGTACTGCGTGCCGTTGTAGATGGTGCTGCCCAGGCTCGGAGTGCCGAGCGGCACGCCCACACCGAGGAACGACAGCGACGCCTCGGTGAGGATCACCTGGGCGAACTGGGTGGTCGCCACCACGATGACGGGCGCCATGCAACCCGGCAGCAGCGTACGGAACATCAGGTGCCAGTTGCCGGCACCCAGGGTGCGGGCCGCCTCGACGTACTCCCGGTTCTTCAGCCCGAGGACCTGGCTGCGGGCCACCCGGGCGAACACGACCCAGTTCGAGATCGACAGCACGATGATGATGTTCCCGACGCCCTGGCCGAGCACCGAGGCGACGAGGATCGCCAGCAGGATGGACGGGAACGCGAGCTGGATGTCCGCGATGCGCATGAGCGCCGCGTCGAGCCAGCCACCGAAGTGTCCGGCCAGCAACCCCAGCAGAACCCCGATGACGCCCGAGATGACGAGCGTCGCCACACCGACGAGGAGCGAGACACGGGCACCGGCCATGATCTGCGCGAAGAGGTCCGAGCCGATCTGGTCGGTGCCCAGGATCGCGGTGCCGCCCTCCGACGTCACCGTCCCCGGCGGCTTCAGCCGGGACAGGAGGTCTGCCTGCAGAGGGTCGTACTGGTAGAGGAGCGGAACCACGATGGCACCGACGACGATCAGGCCGATGACGACCAACGGCACGACGATGCGGACGGTGACGCCCCGGCGGGCCCGGCGGGCGCGCCGCATCGTCGCGTTGACGGCGGGGGCGGGTGCGGTGGCGGTCACTTTGCGAGCCTCACTCGTGGGTCGAGGAACCCGTAGGTCAGGTCCACTACGAGGTTGATGAACACAAAGACGGCTGCGATCACGAGGACACAGGCCTGCGCGACGTTGTAGTCCCGCTCCTGCAGGGACGTGACGAGCAGCCGGCCGATGCCCGGGAACGTGAAGACGGTCTCGGTGACGGCCGCACCGCCGAGCAGCGTGCCGAACTGCAGGCCCACGATCGTGACAACGGGGATCGCGGCGTTCCGGATGGCATGCGGGAAGATCACGATCCGTTCCGACAGGCCCTTCGCCCGCGCCGTCTGGATGTAGCCCTCGCCCATCACCTCGAGCAGACCGTTGCGGATCATCCGGGTCAGCACCGAGACGAACGGCAGCGCCAGCACGATCGTGGGCAGGATCAGGTTCTTCCAGTTGTCGAGGCCGACGCTGGGCAGCCACTTCAGCTCCCGCGAGAAGACCAGCAGCAGTACGACGCCGATCCAGAAGTTGGGCAGCGCCTGGGTGAACAGCGACCCGGTGGTCACGGTCCGGTCGACCGGACCGTTCACCCGCAGCGAGGCCAGCAGCCCGAGGGGGAAGCTGAGCACCAGGGCGAGGACGCAGGCCAGGACGGCGAGGAGGGCGGTGTTGGGCAGCACCTGCACGATCAGGTCCATCGCCGGGACCCGCTGCTGGAACGAGTCGCCGAAGTCGCCGGTCGCGGCGCCGCCGAGGAACTTCCCGTACTGCACGAGTATCGACTCGTCGAGCCCCAGTTTCTGGCGTAGCGCGGCGAGCTGCTCGGGGGACGCGTCAGAGCCGGCGATGAGCAGGGCCGGGTCAGCCGGGACGAGCCGGACGATGACGAAGACCGCGGTGGCCACGCCCCAGAGCACGAAGACGGCGAGCACCAGACGCCGGATCACGTAGCCGAGCACTACTCACCACCTCTTCCTCGAAATCCGGACCGATCCCGAACCCGCCGGACGTCCCTGACCCCGGGTCTCGTCGCCCGCGCAACCCCGGTCGTCGTGACTGGACCTGAGCGCTGGATTGACAACGATGTCACGGCCGGAACAGTAGCCGACCGCATGCCGCAGCAAAAGCACTGATGCTGAAATGAGATATTGCCTTGACTCGAGGCCGGCACGTTGGGGGGCCCGGCCATGACAGCGATGTCATGCGTCTAGCCTCTCCGGTTATGGAGCGATCCCGGGACCGTCTGGTTGCCGTTGAGTGCCGCCGTCACGGTGTCCAACACGGTGACGGCGGCCATCCCCTATCCCCGGTGTGTCGCGAGTCCACTACGCGGTGTCACGAGAATCTTGCCCACGCTGCCGTTGGCCGCAGCCGCAAAGGCCGCGGCGGCCTCCTCGACCGGGAAGACGGTGCTGACGATCTGTTCGCTGGGAAGTCCCCCGGCCGCGGCGATCGCGATCGCGGTCTGCATGTCCGCAGCGGTGTAGTTGGCGCAGCCCTGGATGCGCATTTCCCAGTCCTGCACCTCCGGCAGCGGCACGTTCCCCGCACGCGGCGGCACACCGACGACGAGCAGCGTCCCCGCACGCCGCAGCACGTCGAATGCCTGACGGATCGACGCCTCCGTGGCGACGCAGTCGAACACCACGTCCGCGCGCCCGCCGTCGTACGCCCGGCGGACCGCCGTGGCGAACTGCGGGTCGGCGGCGTCCACGGCCGCGTCGGCGCCGAGCTTCAGCGCTCGCTCGCGCTTGGCGGGCTCGAGGTCGGTGACGACGATGGTGGCGGCGCCCGCCGCACGGGCCGCGACGACGCAGAGCATCCCGACCGTGCCGGCACCGAGAACGGTGACGTTCGCGCCGTGCAGGTCGCCGGCGATCCGGGCCGCGTGCACGGGCGTGGCGAGGCACTCGACCAGCGCGGCGTCGAGGTCCGAGACCTCGTCGGGCACCGGAATGATGTTGCGCCCGGGGGCGACGACGTAGGCGGCCATGCCACCGGCAAGCTTGCCCGAGGAGTCACACCCGATCCAGGCAAGCTGCTGGCAGGCGTTGATGCGGCCAGCCCGGCAGTTGACGCACTCGCCGCACTCGACGTTCGGCCTGACGACGACCCGCTGGCCGACGAGGGACGGGTCAGCCCCCGCGCCGACGCGGTCGACGACGCCGCACAGCTCATGCCCGGGCAGGTACGGCGGGTGCAGGAACGGGTGATGACCCGCGATGGCGTGCGTGTCCGAGCCGCAGATGCCCGCATAGGTCACCGCCACTCGCACCTGCTCTGGTCCGACGTCCGGGACGGGCGAGTCGACGACCGTCACGTCGTTCAGTCCCGCCACCCGCACCTGGCGCATCGTCGCGCTCGTTCCCACGGCTCCGCCTTCAGTCCCTCGCACTACCAGGGCTTTCGACCCTGGTCCCGGTCCTCGTTTCTCGGGCTGGGCACCACTCTCCAGCGGGCGGGCCGGCCAGGGTACGACTTCGCAAACCGAGTTCTGATACTTTCTTGCGGGCATCGGCGGTCGGATCGGGGTCGTCGTGCCAGATGGGACCAGGGCACCGGATGGAATGGGCCAAATGTCCGAAAGTAGCACCGCAACCATCGCCAAGGCGAAGCTCCGTCGTCCCGCGTCCCGCGAAGTAATCACGCTGGACGGCACCTCGTCGTTTCGGTTCTACGTGCACGACGAGCCCCACCCGTTCGCCTCGTGGAACTACCACCCCGAGTACGAGGTGCATCTGATCCTCAGGTCGTCGGGCCGCTTCATCCTCGGCGACGTCATCGGTTCCTACGATCCCGGTCAGCTCATGCTGATCGGCCCGAACCTGCCGCACTCCTGGATCGCCGACCGGGAACCCGACGAGCACCTGACGGACGCCCACGCCGTACTCCACGTCACCGACGGCTGGATAAGGGCATGCCAGGCGGCGATGCCGGAGCTGCGGGTGCTCGACTCCCTCCTCCGGCGCTCCGGCCGGGGGATAGAGTTCCACGGCGCGGCCCGCACCCGCGCCACGGAGGCGCTCCTCGCGATCCGAGACGCCGCCGAGGGCGCGGAGCGTGTTGTCCGGGCCCTGGACCTCCTGCGAATCCTCGCCGAGGCGTCACTCGAGGACGCGACGCCCGTCGTACGAGCCTGGGTACCCCAGTTCGACGACGGAGGTCCATCCGAACCCATGAGCCGGGCGATCGACTACATATTCGAGAACCTCGCCACCGGCGTGCGACTCCACGACGCCGCCAGGATCGCAACGATGAGCGACTCGGCGTTCTCCCGGTACTTCAAGGCGCGCAGCGGTCAGAAGTTCACCGACATGGTGCGCCAGTTGCGTCTGACACAGGCCTGTCACCTGCTGAAGAGCACCGACAAGCCGATCACGACGATTGCGACGATCGTCGGCTACTCAAATCTGTCCAACTTCAACCGGCAGTTCCTCCGGACCTACGGCAAGACGCCACGTCAGCAAAGAGCGGAGTCACAATGACAGCAGACCCGAAGGTGAACGGGCTGACGAGGAAACGGCTCGCAAGCGCTGTGCTCGAGTTGCGGCCAGTCATGGCCTTCCCGCACGCGGCCGACCTGCTCGAACACGGTGGCGCGGACGCGCTGATCGGAGACCTGCGGTGATGCCGTACGCGGTGGTTCTGGGTGAGGCACTGGTCGATCTCTTCGAGGTCGAGGTTGCGGGCGAGCGGGTCTTCCGGCCGATGGTCGGCGGTGCGCCCCTCAATGTGGCCTGCGGGATCGCGCGGCTCGGAGCCGAGGCCAGGTTCGTCGGTTCGCTCGGCTCCGACGCGTTCGGCGACCGGATCCGCGCCCTGCTCACCGAGCAGGGTGTCGATCACACCGGCTGCGTCAGCGTCGACGTGCCGACCACACTCGCGGTGACGAGCCTGCATGGGGCGGAGCCGGAGTTCGCCTTCTACGGCAACCCGCCCTCGTACGGGTTGCTCGACCCGGTGGACCTCGATGTGATCGCCGGGGCCGGGACGCTCTACTGCGGGTCGATCGCCCTGCTGCAGCCGACGACCCTGGCCGCGGCGAAGGCTGCCTGGGCGACCCCGGGTCCGTTGCGCACCATTGACCCGAACGTACGGCCCGACCTGCTCGACGACCCCGCGGCGCTGCGAGCGACCGTCGAATGGTTCGCATCCACCGCCGACCTCGTGAAGCTCAGCGAGCCGGACGCGCGACTGCTCTTCGACCTCGACGCCACCGCCGCGGCGAAGCACCTGCTCAGCCTCGGCGCGGGAGCCGTGGTGGTGACCCTCGGCGCGCGGGGCGCGCTCGGTTTCGTCGACGGCGCCGAGTTCTCGGTTACTCCCCCGCCCGTCAACGCGATCGACGCCACCGGCGCTGGGGACGCGACCATGGCCGCGCTGAACTTCGCCCTTCTTACCGGTGGCTTTCCTGCAACCGAAGAGCAGTGGCTCAGCGTCGTCGCGTTCGCCGTCCGGGCGGGCTCGCTCGCCTGCGAAACCAGGGGTGGCGCCACCGCGATGCCGCCCCTGTCCCGGCTGCAGGCACCCGCGGCGGCGTCGGCGGGTCACCCACCGGCCAGTACCGCGGCCACGTCACGCTGGTACTGCGCGTAACGCGCATCGGCCAAGCGCCGGTCCTGCGGCTCGGGGCGGTGCGCTGACACCGGCCCACTCATTGCCGTGCTCACGGTGCCGATGTCGTGGCGGCCGGACGCGACTGCGGCGAGCATGGCCGCGCCGGAGGCGGTGAGGTTCGGCTCCTCGTGCAACACGATCTCGACGCCGAAGGTCTCGAGGCGGGCGCGCACCCAGCCGCGCGCCAGCGCTGACGCGCCTCCGACGTGAACCGGCTCATCGCCGTGGCCGGCCAGGTGCAGGACGTGCCGGTTGCTCAGGGCCACTCCCCGCAGGACCGCGCGGGCAAGTTCGGCCCGCCCGGTCCGCGCGGACAGCCCGGCGAAGCTGGCCTGTACGTCGGTGCGCCACACCGGTGCCCGTTCGCCGTCGAGGTAAGGCACGAAGCGCGGGGTGTGCGCCTCGTCGGCGTGCATGCTGGTACTGATCATGTCGCCTGGTGAGGTGCCGAACAGCTCGGCGAGCCACAGCAACGCGGCGCCGGAGGTCTGGGTGGGTCCGTATTGGACGGGCAGGGGCGCGCAGCGCAGCGGGATGTGCAGCAGATGAGCGTCCGGCGGGCGGTCGGCGTCGCTGCGCCCGACGATGTCGGAGGTGCCGGTCAGCACGAAGGCTCGCGATTCCTCGAACGCGCCGACGCTCAGCATGCCAGCCAGCGCGTCGGTCCACCCGACGGCGACTGGTGTCCCTGGCCTCAGTCCCGACCAGGCGGCACCGTGCTCGTCGACCGGCCCGAGTGGCTGCCACGGGCGTAGTCGCGGCGGTAACGTGACCGCCGGAACATCACAGTACTCGAACAGCGCGGAGACGACCCTCCCGTCGTCCACCCGGCACAGTCCCTTCGAACCCCAGATGTCCGTACCGGCCACACCGGTCAGGGCAAGATTGATCGCATCTTTCGGCTGTAGCAGCCACCGCGCGTCCCCGATACCGTGGCGCCCCAGCCACAGCAGCTTGGCCGGCAGGTATGCGGCGTTCCACGGCAGCGTGGCGCCGATGAGGGTGCGTTCGTCGCCGAAGTGGCGGGCGAGTTCGTCGGCCTCGGCACCGGCCCGGGTGTCCTGCCAGGTGATCGCCGGCCCGGTCGCCCGCCGCCGGTCGTCGATGGTGATCAGTGACGGGGTGTGTCCCGCGACCGCGACCGCGTCCACGATGCCGTCAGGCACCAGGTCCCGGACTACGGCACCGACAGCCGCGAGCCAGTCGGCGAGATTCTGTTGCGCCCAGCCGGGGTGGGGCCGGTGCGTGGGGTACGCCTGCTGTGCCCGGCCGAGCGGCCGGCCGTCGCGGCCGACCAGCAGGCCCTTGACGCTGGAGGTGCCCAGGTCGAGGCCGAGATAGCGGCCGGTCACGCCGAGCGCCCCGAACGCCTCGCGCGCCGGGCCGGCCCACGGCCACGGCCCTGGATCCACTGGTGGGTGGCCCGGAAATGCTCACTGGGCAGTGTCGAGGCGCTGCTACCGCCGGAGCACGGTTTCATCATCGTGGCAGGGGCGGCCGCCGATTTCCTGGATGACCCCTTCTCCGGCGAGGTGCCGCACTGCTCCGCTGGCGATGACATCCTGTACCTGATGAGTGCGTCGGATTCCTATCACCGGGCCCGGGTCGTGCTCGAGTCGTGGGCCGCTGCCCCGCCCGACGATGGCCAGGACGTGGACGCGCGGCAGCAGGTGACCCTGGCGCTGAGCGACGGCACCGTGCACGTCTCCGGCATGTTGGAGTTCCAAGCCAGTCCGATCCTGAGCCTTGGGCCGCCGGGCCGCTACCACGCTCAGGTCAGTGTCACCGGCCGCGCCGAACTGCGCCGGATCAGCGCCCAACCGGGCCACCCCATTCCCATCATCGACGCCGAACGGTTCCGGGTCCGTTTTTGGGCGGCTGACAACTGACAGTGAGCCATTCCGCGCAACGAGGCCAGTGCGGTAGGTGACAGTCCGGCTTGTCCGGAGTGCACCGGACGCGCCAGGGACGCCGCTGCGCCGAA
>NZ_JBFAAF010000104.1:0-18585 GCF_040639595.1 Micromonospora sp. NPDC023814 | reverse complement strand
CCGACCGCAGCAGACCCCACACCGCCGCACCCGCCAGATCCGTGACCCGATCCTCGGCACCGACCGAAACCGCGCCCCGGGTCACCACCACCAGCGTCGAGTCCGTCAGCACGTCGGCCGCCAGCCACGCCTGCACGAGGCCCAGCACGTCGGCGGTCACCGTGCGTACGGTCTCCGCCGGGTCGGCGTCGTCGGCGTTCGAGCCGGGCGGCGTGAACAGCAGCAGGCGCGGCGGCGTGATGCCGGCCTCGATCGCGGCCCGTAGCTGCCGGATCGTCTCGGCGGAGGGGCCGCCGGGGACGCCCGGCAGGGCCGGCCCGCCCAGCACGGCCCAGCCCGACGCGTCGTCGACCGGCTCGCCCTCCTCGGCCTGCCAGACCACCTCGAACAGCGAGCGGGACGCCGCGCTGGCGGCGGCCACGCCGGTCAGCTCCCGCAGGACGAGCGAGTCGACCGACACCACCGGCGCGCCCGCCTCGTCGCAGGCGGTCAACCGGACCCCGGAGCCGTTGCGGCTCAACCGCACCCGCAGCACCCCGGCACCCGAGGCGTGCACCTGCACGCCCTCGAACGCGAACGGCACGCGCGGCCCGCCCGACTCCTCCATGCCGGGCAGCAGCCCGATCGGGTGCAGGGCGGCGTCCAGCAGCGCCGGGTGCACCCCGAACCGGGCGGCCTCGGCCGTCGCGTCGTCCGGCAGGACCACCTCGGCGTACACGTCGTCACCACCGGTCCAGACGCGCCGGAGCCCCTGGAAGACCGGCCCGTACCGCAGGCCGTGCTCGACCAGCGCCGGGTACCAGCCCGCCAGGTCCACCTCGGCGGCACCGGCCGGCGGCCAGGCGGCCAGCCGGGGCTCGTCCGCCATCGCCGACTCCAGCACGCCCTCCGCGTGCTGCGTCCAGCCCGCCTCCGGGTCGTCGTCGGGGCGCGAGTAGACGGCGACGGGACGCTGCGGCGTCTCCGACGCGGACACCCGCACCTGGATCCGTACGCCGCCGGACTCGGGGAGCACCAGCGGCACCAGGACCGTCAGGTCGCGCAGCCGGGGCAGGTCCACCTCGTCGCCGGCGCGTACGGCCAGCTCCACCAGCGCCGTGCCCGGGACCAGCGTCACGCCGGAGACGACGTGGTCGGCCAGCCAGGGGTGCGTGGTCAGGGAGATCCGGCCGGTCAGCACGACCTCGTCGTCGCCGGCCAGGTCCACGGCCGCGCCGAGCAGCCCGTGTCCGGCCACACCGAGGCCGGCGCCGGTGACGTCGCCGGCGCGCAGCCGGCCCACGGCCGGCCAGAAGCGCTGCCGCTGGAACGGGTACGTCGGCAGGTCGACCGGGCGGGTCGCGGCCGGGAGGAGGGCGGTCCAGGTGACCGGCGCTCCGTGCACGTGCAGCTCCGCCAGCGCGTTGACCAGCGACACGGGCTCGGGCCGGCCGGGGCGGAGGGTCGCCACGACCGCCGCGGACGGCGTGGCCTCGTCGTCCGGCAGGCAGGCACCCACCATGCCGCCGAGCACCGCGTCGGGGCCCAGTTCGACGAACGTACGCACGTTGCGCTCGCGGAGGGTCGCGACCCCGTCGGCGAACCGGACCGTCTCCCGGACGTGCCGGACCCAGTAGTCGGGGGTGCCGATCTCGTCGGGGTCCGCGACCTGCCCGGTCAGGTTCGACACGATCGGCAGGACGGGCCAGTGGAACGTCAGTGCGTCGAGCACCTGCCGGAACTCGTCCAGCATCGGCTCCATCAGCGGGCTGTGGAACGCGTGGCTGACGGTCAGCCGGCGGGTGCGGACGCCCCGCTCCCGCCAGGTCCGCTCCAGTCCGTCGAGCGCCTCGACGTCCCCGGAGACCACCACGGCGGTCGGGGCGTTCACCGCCGCGACGCCGACCCGGTCGGTGAGCGCGGCGATCGACTCGGCTACCGCCGCCTCGTCCGCCGCCACGGCGAGCATGCCGCCGCCGGCGGGCAGGGCCTGCATCAGCCGGCCACGCGCCGCGACCAGCGCGCACGCGTCGGCCAGGCTGAACAGGCCGGCGACGTGAGCCGCCGCGATCTCGCCGATGGAGTGCCCGGCCACCAGGTCGGGCACGACCCCGAACGACTCGACCAGCCGGAACAGGGCCACCTCGACGGCGAACAACCCCGCCTGCGTGAACACCGTCTGGTCCAACAACTCCGCCTCGGCCGTGCCCCCCTCAGCGAACAACACCTCCCGCAGCGGACGCGGCAGCAGCGGGTCGAGACGACCGCACACCTCGTCCAACGCCGCGGCGAAGACCGGGAAAGCGCCGTACAACTCGCGGCCCGTGCCGGCGCGCTGCGCGCCCTGACCTGAGAAGAGGACGGCGGTCCGCCCGCTCCGGGCGACCCCCCGCACGACGGCGGCGGAGGGCTCGTCGTCCGCCAGCGCGTCGAGGGCGGCGAGCAGGCCGTCGCGGTCGCGGGGCAGCAGCACCGCGCGGTGCTCGAAGGCGGTCCGGCTGGTGGCGAGGGCCCGGCCGATGTCGGCGACGGTCAGGTCCGGCTCGTCGGCGGCCAGGGTCCGCAGTCGGCGTGCCTGCTCGCGCAGGGCGGCGTCGTCGCGGGCGGAGAGGACGCAGGCGACGAGGTCGCCCGGCACCGTCGTGGCTGGCGGCGCGGCCGGCGCCGGGGCGGGTTCCGGCGCCTGCTCGATGATGGTGTGCGCGTTGGTGCCGCTGATGCCGAACGACGACACCGCCGCGCGCCGGGGCCGGTCGGCGGCCGGCCACGGCCGCGCCTCGGTGAGCAGGGCGACTGCCCCGGCGCTCCAGTCGATGTGCGGGGAAGGCTTCTCGACGTGCAGGGTGGGCGGCAGCATGCCGTGCCGCATCGCCAGCACCATCTTGATCACGCCGGCGACGCCGGCCGCCGCCTGGGCGTGGCCGATGTTCGACTTGACCGACCCCAGCCACAGCGGCCGGTCCTGCGGCCGGCCCTGCCCGTACGTGGCCAGCAGGGCCTGCGCCTCGATGGGGTCGCCCAGGGCGGTGCCGGTGCCGTGCGCCTCGACGGCGTCCACGTCGGTCGTGGCGAGCCGGGCGTTGGCGAGGGCCTGCCGGATCACCCGCTGCTGGGCGGGGCCGTTCGGCGCGGTCAGGCCGCTGCTGGCGCCGTCCTGGTTGACCGCGCTGCCACGGACGACGGCGAGGACGCGGTGGCCGTTGCGCTGCGCGTCGGAGAGGCGCTCCAGCAGGAGCATGCCGACGCCCTCGGCGAAGCCGGTGCCGTCGGCGCCCGCGCCGAAGGCCTTGCACCGCCCGTCGGCGGACAGGCCGCGCTGCCGGGAGAACTCGGTGAGCATGCCGGGGGTGGACATGACGCTCACCCCGCCGGCGAGCGCGAGGCGGCACTCGTCCTGCCGCAGCGCCTGGGTCGCCAGGTGCAGCGCCACCAGCGACGACGAGCAGGCGGTGTCGACGGTGACGGCCGGGCCCTCCAGGCCGAACAGGTACGAGATCCGGCCCGAGGCGACGCTGCCGGCGCTGCCGTTGCCGACGTGGCCGCCCAGTTCGTCGGTGGTGCCGGCGGCCTGGGAGGCGTAGTCGTGGTAGATGAGCCCGACGTAGACGCCGGTGCTGCTGCCCCGCGCCGACTGGGGGTCGATCCCGGCCCGTTCGAAGGCTTCCCAGGACGTCTCCAGCAGCAGCCGCTGCTGCGGGTCCATCGCGAGGGCCTCCCGGGGCGAGATCCCGAAGAAGGCGGCGTCGAACTGGGCGGCGTCGTGGAGGAAGCCGCCCTGGCGCGGTACGGAGGTGACGTCCTCGCCGTCGGCGCGCAGGTCGTCCAGGTTCCAGCCCCGGTCGGTGGGGAACGGCGAGATGACGTCGGCGCCGGCGGTGACCACCTCCCAGAGCTGCTCGGGGGTCTGCACGTCGCCGGGGAACCGACAGGCCATGCCGATGATGGCGATCGGCTCGTCGAGGGCGGCGGTCGTGCCGACCGCGGCGGGCCGGTCCGCCGCCGCCGCGCCGCCGAGTTCCTGGTCGAGGAACTCGGCGAGCACCACCGGGGCGGGGTAGTCGAACGCCACGGTCGCGGGCAGCCGCAGCCCGGTCGTGGCGGACAGCCGGTTGCGCAGCTCCACCGAGGTGAGCGAGTCGAAGCCCAGTTCCTTGAAGGCGCGTTGGGTGTCGACGCTCTCCGCCGAGCGGTGCCCGAGCACGGCGGCCACGCTGGCGGCCACCAGGTCGAGCAGGTGGCCGCGCCGCTCCGCGGGGCTGAGCATCGCGAGCCGGTCCCGCACGGAAGCGGTGTCCGCCGGGCCCCGGCCCACCGCGCGCCGGGCCGGGCCGGTGGCCCGGATCAAGTCTCGCAGCAGGCTGGGCACGGCCCGGCCGGCCGGCCGCGACGCCGCCGGTGGCAGGTTCATGAGTACGAGGTGCGCGTCGCCGCGCCGGCGGGCCAGCTCGTAGAGCGCCACGCCCTGCTGGTCGGTCAGCGGGGCGCTGGTGGCGCGGATGGCCTTGCGGTGGTCGGTGCCGCCCAGGTGGGCGGTCATGGCGCTGCTGGTGGCCCACAGTCCCCAGGCGAGGCTGGTGGCGGGCAGGCCCTGCTGGTGGCGGTGCCGGGCGAGGGCGTCGAGGAAGGCGTTGGCCGCCGCGTAGTTGCCCTGCCCGGGCGAGCCGAGGGTGGCCGCCACCGACGAGAACACCACGAACGCGGCCAGGTCCAGGTGCCGGGTCGCCTCGTGCAGCGCCCAGCCGGCGTCCATCTTCGGCGCCAGCACGGCGTGCAGGGCCCGCTCGTCGAGCGAGCCGATGGTCGCGTCGGCGATCACCCCGGCGGTGTGGACCACCGCGGTCAGCGGGTGCGCCGGCTCCACCAGTTCCAGCAGCCGGGTCACCTGCGCGGGGTCGGCCACGTCGGCGGTGCCGACGGTGACCCGGGCGCCCGCACGGGTCAGTTCCTCGACCAGGTCCCCGTACTGCTCCGGGCCGCGGCGGGAGGCCAGCAGCAGGTGCCGGGCCTGGCCGGTGGCGACGAGGTGCCGGGCGAACACGCCGGCGAGGGCGCCGCCGGCGCCGGTGATCAGCACGGTGCCGTCCGGGTCGGCGGGCGCGGGCACCCGCAGGACGACCTTGCCGATGTGCCGGGCCTGGCTGATGTGCCGTAGCGCCTGCCGGGCCTGGCGGACGTCCCACGCCCGCACGGGCAGCGGCCGCAGCGCGCCCTGTTCGAAGAGGGCGAGGACCTCGGTGAGCATCTCGCCGATGCGCCGGTGTCCGGCCTCGTTCAGGTCGAACGCGCGGTACGTCACGCCCGGGTGCTCGGCGGCGACCACGTCCGGGTCCCGCAGATCGGCCTTGCCCATCTCCACGAACCGACCACCACGCGGCAGCAGCCGCAACGACGCGTCGACGAACTCCCCCGCCAGCGCGTCCAACACCACGTCCACCCCGGCACCACCGGTCACCGACGTGAAGGACTGCTCGAACTCCGTCGTCCGCGACGACGCGATCCGCTCCTCGGCCACGCCCAGACCGCGCAGCACACCCCACTTGCCGGGACTGGCGGTGGCGAACACCGTCGCGCCCCAGTGCCGAGCGAGCTGGATCGCGGCCATGCCGACCCCGCCCGCACCGTTGTGGATCAGCACCGACTCGCCGGCCCGCAGACCGGCCAGGTCACGCAGCGCGTAGTACGCCGTCAGGAAGACCACCGGCACGGACGCGGCCTGCGCGAAGGACCAGCCGGCGGGGATCTTCGCGACGAGGTCGCGGGTGGCGATCACCTCGGGGGCGAAGGCGGGCTCGAACATGCCGAGCACCCGGTCGCCCGGCGCCAGGTCGGTCACGCCGGGGCCGACCTCGACCACCACGCCCGCGCCCTCACTGCCCATCACCGCAGCCGGATCCGGATACATCCCCAGACCGATCAACACGTCCCGGAAGTTCACCCCCGCCGCGCGCACCGCGATGCGCACCTGCCCCGCGTCCAGGGCCACGGCCGTGGCCGGCACCATGCCGATCCCGTCCAGGGTGCCGGGGCTGACCGCACCGACCCGCCACAGTCCGGCCGGCGGGACGAGTTCGTCGGCGGCCGGGCCGGCGGGCCGGCCCAGGCGCGGGGTGCGCACCTCGTCGCCGCGTACGGCCACCTGGCCGCCGGTGGCCGACGGGTCCTCGGCCACGCCGGCCAGCACGGCGAGGGTGGCCGGGGTGAGTTCGCCGTCGACGTCGGCGAGGACGATCCGTCCCGGGTGCTCGGACTGCGCGGAGCGCAGCAGGCCCCAGATCGCCGCGCCGGCCAGGTCCCGCAGCGCGTCGGCCGGGGTGGCGACCACGGCGCCGCGGGTCAGCACCACCAGCGTCGTGTCCGCCAGGGCCGCGCTGTCCAACCAGGAGCGCACCGCGTCCAGCACCCCGGCGGTGACCGTACGGACGAGGTCGGGCAGGTTGCCGGCCGGTGTGCCGGCGTCGACCGGAAGGACCAGCGCGCGGGGCGCCTCGACCGACCCAGCCGAGACCGCCGTGGTCACGTCGTCGACGGTCGGGAACACCGGCGTGGCCAGGCCCGCCGGCGCCTCGCCGGCGCCGAGCAGCACCCAGCCGGAGACGTCCCGCGCCGGGGTGACCGGCTCGGGCTGCCACGTCACCTCGAACAGCGACCGCTCCGCGGTCTCCGCACCGGCGGCGTCGCTCATCTCCCGCAGCGCGAGCGACTCCACGGACACCACCGGCGCGCCGGACTCGTCGCCGGCCACCAGCCGGACCCGGGAGCCGGCCCGGGTCAAGCGCACCCGCAGCGTCGTGGCGCCGGAGGCGTGCACCTGCACGCCCTCGAACGCGAACGGCACGCGGGGTCCGCCGGTCCGCTCGGTCAGCAGCAGCCCGACGGGGTGCAGCGCGGCGTCCAGCAGGGCCGGGTGCACGGCGAAGCCGGCGGCGTCGGTGGCCGCCTCGGCGGGCAGGGCGACCTCGGCGTACGCCTCGTCGCCGGCGGTCCACAGCCGGCGCAGGCCCCGGAACGCCGGCCCGTAGGCCAGGCCGCGCTCCGCCAGCGCCGGGTACCAGCCGGCGAGGTCCACCTCGGCTGCCCCGGTCGGCGGCCAGGGGCCCACGGCCGGCTCGTCGGCGGCCTGCTCCAGCAGGCCGTCGGCGTGCCGCACCCAGGCGGCCTCCGGGTCGCCGTCGGGCTGCGAGTGCACCGCCACGGGCCGGGCGTCGGAGCCGTCGGCCGCGCCGACGCGCACCTGCACGCGGATCGCGCCGGCGTCCGGCAGCACCAGCGGCGCGGCGATGGTCAGCTCGCGCACGCGTGACGCGTCCACCTCGTCGCCGGCCCGCACCGCGAGTTCCACCAGGGCGGTGCCCGGCAGCACCACCGCGCCGCCGACCACGTGGTCCGCCAGCCAGGGGTGCGTCGACACCGACAGCCGGCCGGTCAGCACGACCTCGTCGTCACCGGCGAGGCGCACCGCCGCGCCGAGCAGTCCGTGGCCCGCCGCGCCCAGGCCCGCGCCCGACACGTCACCGGCCGCCGACCGGTCGACCGCCGGCCAGAACCGGTCCCGCTGGAAGGCGTACGTGGGCAGGTCGACGGGGGTGGCGCCGCAGCCGGCGAACACCCTCGTCCAGTCCACGGGCACGCCGGCGACGTGCAGGTCGCCGAGGTTGGCCAGCAGTTGGCGCGGCCCGTTCTCGTCGCGGCGCAGCGAACCCGCCACCACGCCCGCGTCGCCGGCACCGGTGGCCCGGTCGAGCGCGTCCTGGACGGCCACCTTGAGCACGGGGTGCGGGCTGACCTCGACGAAGACCCGGAAGCCCTCGTCGACCAGCCGGTCCACCACCGGCCCGAGCCGGACCGGTTCCCGCAGGTTGCGGTACCAGTACTCCGCGTCGAGCTCGGTGGTGTCGATCAGCTCGCCGGTGACGGTGGAGTGGAAGGCGACCGTGGTGGACCGGGGCTCGACCGTGCCGAGCCCGGCCATCACCTCGTCGCGGACCGCGTCGACGTGGCCGCAGTGCGACGCGTAGTCGACGGCGATCTGCCGGGCCCGGATGTCCCGCTCGGCGCAGTGCGCGAGCAGCGCGGTGACCGCCGCCGAGTCGCCGGAGACCACGGTCACGGCGGCGCCGTTGACGGCGGCGACGGAGAGGGTCCCCTGCCACGGCGCGATCAGCTGCTCGGTGTCGGCGGCCGGGAGCGGGACGGAGACCATGCCGCCCCGGCCCACGATCGCCAGCAGGCCGCGGCTGCGCGCCACGACGAGCCGCACCGCGTCGGCGAGGGTCAGCGCGCCGGCGACGCAGGCCGCGGCGATCTCGCCCTGCGAGTGCCCGACGACGGCGGCCGGCTCCACGCCGCACGAGCGCCAGAGCTGCGCCAGGGACACCATGACGGAGAAGAGCACGGGCTGGACGACGTCCACCCGGTCCAGCGGCGGCGCGCCGGGCGCCTCCCGGAGCACGTCCTCCAGGGACCAGTCCACGTGGCGGGACAGCTCGTCCGCGCACTCCCGCATCCGCTGCCGGAAGACCGGGGAGGTGTCCAGCAGGTCCAGCGCCATGCCCGCCCACTGCGAGCCCTGGCCGGGGAAGACGAAGACGACCTTCGGCGTCGCGTCCGTGCCGGTCGGCGCGCCGTCGGCGGCGGCGAGCGCGGCCAGGCGGGCGACGGCGTCGTCCCGGTCGCCGGCCACGGTGACCGCACGGTACGGGTGGTGGGCCCGCCGGGTGGCCAGGGAGAACCCGAGGTCGCGCAGGTCCAGGTCGGCGTCGGCGGCGAGGCGCTCGCCGAGGCGGACGGCCTGCTCGCGCAGGGCGCGGGGGCTGCGGCCGGACACGAGCAGCGGCACGGCGGCGGGCCCGACCAGGCCGGGCAGGTCGTCGGCCGGCGGGGGCGTGGCCGGGGCAGCCTCGGCCGGCGCCTGTTCGATGATTGTGTGCGCGTTGGTGCCGCTGATGCCGAACGACGACACCGCCGCGCGGCGGGGCCGGTCGGCGGCCGGCCACGGCCGCGCCTCGGTGAGCAGGGCGACCGCCCCGGCGCTCCAGTCGACGTGCGGCGACGGCTCGTCCACGTGCAGGGTCGGCGGCAGCATGCCGTGCCGCATCGCCAGCACCATCTTGATCACGCCGGCGACGCCCGCCGCCGCCTGGGCGTGGCCGATGTTCGACTTGATCGACCCGAGCCAGAGCGGCTCCCCGCCGTTCCGGTCCTGCCCGTACGTGGCCAGCAGGGCCTGGGCCTCGATGGGGTCGCCGAGGGTGGTGCCGGTGCCGTGCGCCTCGACGGCGTCCACGTCGGTCGTGGCGAGCCCGGCGTTGGCGAGGGCCTGCCGGATCACCCGCTGCTGGGACGGGCCGTTCGGGGCGGTCAGCCCGTTGGACGCGCCGTCCTGGTTGATCGCGGAGCCGCGCACGACGGCGAGGACGCGGTGCCCGTTGCGCCGGGCGTCGGAGAGCCGCTCCACCAGCAGCATGCCCACGCCCTCGGACCAGCCGGTGCCGTCGGCGCCGGCGGCGAACGCCTTGCACCGCCCGTCCGGGGCCAGCCCGCCCTGGCGGGAGAACTCGGAGAACATGCCGGGCTGTGCCATCAGCGCCACCCCGCCGGCCAGGGCGAGGTCGCACTCCCCGCCGCGCAGCGCCTGGGCGGCGAGGTGCAGCGCGACCAGGGACGAGGAGCAGGCGGTGTCGACGGTGACGGCCGGGCCCTCCAGGCCGAAGGTGTAGGCGACCCGCCCGGAGGCGACGCTGCCCGCCGTGCCGGTCAGCAGGTGCCCCTCGAGGCCGTCCAGGTCGTCGCGGCCGCTGCTGGCGTAGCCGGAGGAGGCGGCGCCGACGAAGACGCCGGTGGCGGTGCCGGTGACCCCGGTGGGGTCGATGCCGGCGTACTCGAAGCTCTCCCAGGCGGTCTCCAGCAGCAGCCGCTGCTGCGGGTCCATCGCGAGGGCCTCGCGGGGGCTGATGTTGAAGAAGCCGGCGTCGAAGTCGGCCGCGTCGTAGAGGAAACCGCCCTGGTCTGTGACGGTGCCGCCGGCCTGGTCGCCGTCCGCGCCGTACAGCCGGTCGAGGTCCCAGCCGCGGTCGGTGGGGAAGCCGCCGATCGCGTCGGACCCGGAGGTGACGAGCTGCCACAGCTGCTCGGGGGTGGCGACGCCGCCGGGGTAGCGGCAGGCCATGCCGATGATGGCGATCGGCTCGTCGGCGTCGCCGGTGCCGACCGTACGCACCGTCGGGCCGGCGCCGGTGGCGTGGCCGAGCTGCTGGAACAGGTGGTCGGCCAGCCGGGCCGGGGTGGGGTGGTCGAAGGCCAGCGTGGCGGACAGCCGCAGCCCGGTCGCGGCGCCCAGGCGGTTGCGCAGCTCCACCGAGGTCAGCGAGTCGAAGCCCAGGTCCTTGAAGGCCCGGGCGGCGGAGACCGCCTGTGCCGAGGCGTGACCCAGCACGGTCGCGGCCTGCCCGCAGACCAGGTCGACCAGCGTCTGCCGGGCGTCCGCCTCGGGCAGGCCGGCCAGCCGGTCCCGCCAGGACGCCCCGGCGGTCGGTCGGTCGGTGGCCGTGCGCCGCCGGCCGGCGGCGCGGACAAGCTGCCGCATCAGCGGCGGCACCTGGCTGGTCTCGCCGGTGAGCTGGAGTCGGGCCGCGACGACGACCGGCGCGGCCGACGGCAGGGCCGCGTCGAGGAGTTCGGCGCCCTCGGCCGGGGAGAGGCCGCTCATGCCGACGCGCCGCAGCCGCTGCTGGTCGTCCCCGTCGAGGTGCGCGGTCATCGCGCTGGCGGTGGCCCACATGCCCCACGCGAGGCTGGTGGCGGGCAGGCCCTGCTGGTGGCGGTGCCGGGCGAGGGCGTCGAGGAAGGCGTTGGCCGCCGCGTAGTTGCCCTGCCCGGGCGAGCCGAGGGTGGCCGCCACCGACGAGAACACCACGAACGCGGCGAGGTCCAGGTGCCGGGTCGCCTCGTGCAGCGCCCAGCCGGCGTCCACCTTCGGCGCCAGCACGGCGTGCAGGGCCCGCTCGTCGAGCGAGCCGATGGTCGCGTCGGCGATCACCCCGGCGGTGTGGACCACCGCGGTCAGCGGGTGCGCCGGGTCGACCCCGGCGATCAGCCCGGTGACCTGCGCGGGGTCGCTGACGTCGACCGCCACGGCGGTGACCTCGGCCCCCGCGTCGGTCAGGTCCCGGACGAGGGTGGCGTAGTCGTCCCCGCCGGCCTGGTCGGGGTGGCGGCGGGAGGCCAGCAGCAGGTGCCGGGCCTGGCCGGTGGCGACGAGGTGCCGGGCGACCACGCCGGCCAGCGTCCCGGCGGCGCCGGTGACCAGCACGGTGCCCTCGGGGTCCACCGGGGCGGGGATGCGGAGCACCACCTTGCCGACGTGCCGGGCCTGGCTGACGTGCCGCAGCGCCTGCCGGGCCTGGCGTACGTCCCACGCCCGCACGGGCAGCGGCCGCAGCGCGCCCTGCTCGAACAGCGCCAGGAGTTCGGCCAGCATCTCGCCGATCCGGGTGCTGCCGGCCTCGTTCAGGTCGAACGCGCGGTACGTCACGCCCGGGTGCTCGGCGGCGACCACGTCCGGGTCCCGCAGATCGGCCTTGCCCATCTCCACGAACCGACCACCACGCGGCAGCAGCCGCAACGACGCGTCGACGAACTCCCCCGCCAGCGCGTCCAACACCACGTCCACCCCGGCACCACCGGTCACCGACGTGAAGGACTGCTTGAACTCCGTCGTCCGCGACGACGCGATCCGCTCCTCGGCCACGCCCAGACCGCGCAGCACACCCCACTTGCCCGGGCTGGCGGTGGCGTGGACGGTGGCGCCGAGGTGGTGGGCGAGCTGGATGGCGGCCATACCGACGCCGCCCGCACCGTTGTGGATCAGCACCGACTCGCCGGCCCGCAGACCGGCCAGGTCGTGCAGCGCGTAGTACGCCGTCAGGAAGACCAGGGGCATCGACGCCGCCTGGGTGAACGACCACCCGGCGGGCATCTTCGCGATCCGCTCCCGCGCGGCGACCGCCTGCGGGCCGAACCCGTACTCGAACATGCCGAGCACCCGGTCGCCGGGCACCAGGTCGGTCACGCCGGGGCCGACCTCGACCACCACGCCCGCACCCTCACTGCCCATCACCGCAGCCGGATCCGGATACATCCCCAGACCGATCAACACGTCCCGGAAGTTCACCCCCGCCGCGCGCACCGCGATGCGCACCTGCCCCGCGTCCAGGGCCACGGCCGTGGCCGGCACCATGCCGATCCCGTCCAGGGTGCCCGGGGCGACGGCGGCCAGGTGCCACGGCCCGGACGACGGCGGCGTCAGCTCGTCGCCCGCCGGCCGCACCAGCCTTGGCACGAGCGTCCGGTCGGCGCGCAGCGCGAGTTGGCCGCCGGAGACCGACGGGTCGACCGCCGCCCCGGCCAGCACGGCGAGGACGGTCCGGTCCAGCTCGCCGTCGACGTCGGCGAGGACGATCCGTCCCGGGTGCTCGGACTGCGCGGAGCGCAGCAGGCCCCAGACCGCCGCCGCCGGCAGGTCGGTGACCTGGTCGTCGTCCCCGGCGGCCACCGCGCCCCGGGTCACCACGACCAGCTTCGCGTCCGCCACCTCGTCGGCGGCGAGCCAGGAGCGCAGCACGTCCAGGACGCCGGTGGTGACCGCCCGCACGGCGTCCGGCACGGCGACGCCGGGGTCGCCGGCCGGCACCGCCAGCAGCACCTGCCGGGCCGGCTGCCCGCTCGCCGCCAGCGCTGCCACGTCGGCATGGACCGGCAGCTCCGGCAGCGCGGCCGGCACCGACCGGCCCAGCACCGCCCACCCGGGGAGGTCGTCGACCGGGACGACGCGCTCGGCCTGCCACGCCACGTCGAACAGCGACCGGGCGGCGGCGCCGTGGGGCGTCACCCCGGTCATCTCCCGCAGCACCAGGGAGTCCACCGACACCACCGGCGTGCCCGCGCCGTCGCAGGCGACCAGCCGTACCCCGGACCCGTCCCGGGTCAGCCGCACCCGCAGCGTCCGGGCGCCCGAGGCGTGCACCTGCACGCCCTCGAACGCGAACGGCACCCGCGGCCCGCTCGCCGACTCCCCGGCGAGCAACAGCGCCACCGGGTGCAGCGCGGCGTCCAGCAGCGCCGGGTGCACCCCGAACGCGGTGGCCTCGCCGGCCGCCTCGTCGGGCAGCGCGACCTCGGCGTACACCTCGCCGTCGGTCGACCAGACCCGCCGCACGCCCTGGAACACGGGCCCGTACGACAGGCCGTGCTCGGCCAGCCTCGCGTACCACCCGGCCAGGTCCACCTCGGTCGCGTCCGCCGGCGGCCACGCCCCGACGGTCGGCTCGTCGGCCGACGTCGGCTCCAGCACACCGTCGGCGTGCCGCACCCACTCGGTGTCGCCGTCCTCCTCGGGCTGGGAGTGGACGGCGACCGACCGGGCGCCGGAGTCGTCGGCCGCGCCGACGCGCACCTGCACGCGTACCGCGCCGGACGCCGGCAGCACCAGCGGCGCGGCGACGGTCAGCTCGCCCACCCGGGACGCGCCCACCTCGTCACCGGCGCGTACGGCCAGCTCCACCAGGGCAGTGCCCGGCACCACCACGGCGCCGGACACGACGTGGTCCGTCAGCCACGGGTGGGTCGACGCCGACAACCGGCCGGTCAGCACCACCTCGTCGTCACCGGCGAGCCGCACCGCCGCGCCGAGCAGCGGATGCCCCGCCACGCCCAGGCCGGCGCCCGTCACGTCGCCGACGCGCCACGGCACCACCTCGGGCCAGAACCGCTCCCGCTGGAAGGCGTACGTGGGCAGGTCGACCCGACGTGCGCCGGTGTCGGCGAACCACTCCTGCCAGGCCACCGGCACGCCGTGCACGTGCAGCTCGGCGAGCGCGGCCAGCAGCGCGTGCGCCTCCGGCCGGTCCCGGCGCTGGGCGGCGACGGCCAGCACGTCGTCGTCGGGCAGGATGTCGGCCGCCATCGCGGTCAGCACGCTCTGCGGGCCGATCTCCAGGAACGTGTCGGCGCCTGCGGCCCGCAGCGCGGTCAGCCCGTCGGCGTAGCGGACGGGCTCGCGGACGTGCCGCACCCAGTACTCCGGGGTGCGGACCTCGTGGGGGTCGGCGAGCGCCCCGGTCAGGTTCGACACCAGCGGCAGCGTGGGCGCGGCGAAGGTCAGCCGCGCGACGATGCCCCGGAACCGCTCCAGCACCGGTTCCATGAGCGGGCTGTGGAACGCGTGGCTCACCGTCAACCGGCGGACCCGCACGCCGCGGTCCCGCCAGGCGCGCTCCACCTCGTCGAGGGCCTCGACGGCGCCGGACACGACGACGGAGGTCGGCCCGTTCACCGCGGCGATCCCGACCCGGTCGGTCAGGCCGGCGATGGACTCCGCCACCGCCGCCTCGTCCGCCGCGACGGCCAGCATCCCGCCGCCGGCGGGCAGGGCCTGCATCAGCCGGCCCCGGGCGGCAACGAGCAGGCAGGCGTCCTCCAGGGACAGCACCCCGGCCACGTGCGCGGCGGCGATCTCACCGATCGAGTGGCCGCCCACGAAGTCCGGCACCACACCGAACGACTCGACGAGGCGGAACAGCGCCACCTCGGCCGCGAACAGCCCGGCCTGGGTGAACGCCGTCTGGTCCAACAGCTCCGCCTCCGGGGTGCCCGGCTCGGCGAACAGCACCTCGCGCAGCGGCTGCGGCAGCACCCGGTCCAGGTGCCGGCACGCCTCGTCGAGCGCGGCGGCGAAGACGGGGAACTCGGCGTACAGCTCCCGGCCCATGCCGGCGCGCTGCGCGCCCTGACCGGAGAAGAGCACCGCCAGCGGACCCCGGTCCCCGGCCCGGCCCGCGACCACCGTGCCCGACGGCTCTCCCGCCGCCAGGGCGGCCAGGCCGCCGAGCAGGCCCGCACGGTCCTCGGCGAGCACCACGGCGCGCTGGTCGAGCGTCGACCGGGACACCACCGACGACCAGCCCACGTCGACCGGGCGCCGCTCGGCTTCGTCGCCCAGCCAGCGGGCCCACCGGTCCGCCTGTGCGGCCAACGCGGCCGGCTGCGCGGCCGACAGCAGCACCGGCGCGACGGCGGGCCGGCGGGGCGCGGCGGCCGGGTCGTCCACGGGTTCGGGGGTCGGGGCCTGCTCCAGGATCAGGTGGGCGTTCGTGCCGCTCATGCCGAAGGACGACACGGCGGCCCGCCGGACGTGGTCGTCGCCCGGCCACGGCCGCGCGTCGTCCAGCAGCGACACCGCCCCCGTCGACCAGTCGACGTGCGGGGACGGCTTCTCGACGTGCAGGGTCGGCGGCAGCACGCCGTGCCGCATCGCCATCACCATCTTGATGACGCCGCCGGCGCCGGCGGCGGCCTGTGGGTGGCCGATGTTCGACTTCAGCGACCCCAGCCACAGCGGCCGGTCGGCGGTCCGGCCCTGGCCGTACGTGGCCAGCAGCGCCTGTGCCTCGATCGGGTCGCCGAGCCGGGTGCCCGTGCCGTGCGCCTCGACCACGTCCACGTCGGACGGCGTGAGCCGGGCGTTCTCCAGCGCCTGCCGGATGACCCGCTGCTGGGAGGGGCCGTTGGGGGCGGTCAGGCCGCTGCTGGCGCCGTCCTGGTTCACGGCGCTGCCCCGGATCACCGCCAGGACGGGGTGCCCGTTGCGTCGGGCGTCGGAGAGCTTCTCGACCAGCAGCATGGCGACGCCCTCGGACCAGCCGGTGCCGTCGGCGTCGGCGGAGAACGCCTTGCACCGGCCGTCGGAGGCGAGCCCCCGCTGGCGGGAGAACTCGACGAAGGCGCCGGGCGTGGCCAGTACGGTGACGCCGCCGGCCACCGCGAGGGAGCATTCGCCGTCCCGCAGGGCCTGGCCGGCGAGGTGCAGCGTGACCAGCGAGGAGGAGCAGGCGGTGTCGATCGTGACGGCGGGCCCCTCCAGCCCGAAGGAGTACGCCAACCGGCCGGACATGACGCTCGCCGCGGTGCCGGTGAGGACGTAGCCCTCGGCGCCCTCGGGCAGCTGCCGCAGCACCGACGTGTAGTCCTGCCCCGCCGTGCCGACGAACACCCCGGTACGGCTGCCCCGCACCGACGTGGCGTCGATGCCCGCCCGCTCGAAGACCTCCCAGGTCACCTCCAGCAGAAGCCGCTGCTGCGGGTCCATGGCCAGCGCCTCGCGCGGCGAGATCCCGAACAGGGTCGGGTCGAACAGGCCGGCGTCCCGCAGGAACCCGCCCCGGTTGCTGTAGGTGGTGCCGGGGTGGTCGGGGTCCGGGTCGTAGAGCCGCTCCAGGTCCCAGCCCCGGTCCTCGGGGAACGTGCCGGTGGCGTCGACGCCGCCCGCGACCAGGTCCCAGAGGTCCTCCGGCGAGGCGACCCCGCCGGGGAAACGGCAGGCCATGCCGACGATCGCGATCGGCTCCGCGTCCTCGTTCTCCAGCTCGCTCAGGCGCCGGCGCGCCAGGCGGAGCTCGGAGGTCACCCACTTGAGGTGTTCGAGGAGCTTGTCTTCGTCCGCCATGACCCACCCGCCCAGAGCTTGCTATCGATCGGAATCTGCCGATTCGCTGACCACACCACCGCCGGCGGCCCGGCTTCGTGCACAGGTGAGTGGGGGCGTGACCGTCCGGCCCATGCGCCCGATCCCTGTTTCCGAATCCGTTCCGTGCCTGCTCAGGCGTCCGTCACGCCGGAGCCCCTCGCCGGCACATTCCCGCCACCGTGAGTGGACGGTACTGAGCACCAATGGCGTCCCCAACCCCTAGAGAACCCCTCATCGGCAGGGCCGGAAGGGCCGCCGTGGCGCGCGGGAAAGAGACCGTCGATCCGCATCGTGCGGGCCGGTCAGGCGGGGTGGCCGGCGGCTGCCGGCAGGATGCGTCGCAGCCGCCCCGGGGGCGTGGCGCGGCGCCGCCACTCCCGCGGGTAGCCCACCGAGACCTCCTCGAACCGCACCCCGTCGTACCACGTGGTGCGCGGGATGTGCAGGTGGCCGTAGACGGCGACGCGGGCGTCGAAGCGGGTGTGCCAGTCCGCGGTGGCCTCGGTGCCGCACCACTGCGCGAACTCCGGGTACCGGAGGATCCGGGTGGGCTCGCGGACGAGCGGGAAGTGGTTGACCAGGACGGTGGGCAGGCCGTTGCGTTCCGTGGTGAGCCGGCGCTCGGTCAGGGCCAGCCGCGCCCGGCACCAGGCGTCCCTCGTCGGATACGGGTCCGGGTGCAGCAGGATCTCGTCGGTGCAGACCACGCCGACCTCGTGGGCCCGCGCCAGGGCCTGCTCCTTGGTGTACGTCCCGGGGGGCCGGAAGCTGTAGTCGTAGAGCAGGAACAGCGGGGCGATCAGCACCGGGTCGCCGCCCTGCGGGTCCCAGACGGGGTACGGGTCCTCCGGGGTGACCACCCCGAGACCTCGGCACAGCTCCACCAGGTGCCGGTAGCGCTCGTCCCCCCGCAACTGGACCGGGTCCTCCCGGGGAGTCCAGAGCTCGTGGTTGCCGGGGGCCCAGATCACCTTCGCGAAGCGCCGGCTGAGCAGTCCCAGCGCCCATTCGATGTCGCTGGCGAACTCCCCGACGTCGCCGGCGACGACGAGCCAGTCGCCGTCCCGCTCCGGCCGCAGCCGCTCGACGATGGCTTTGTTCTCCGCGTGCACCACGTGCAGGTCACTGATGGCGAGCAACTGAGGCAGGCCGGATCCGGCCATGCGGACCTCCCGTCCATCCGGGGTACCGCACGCACCCTCATCCGTACCGTCCGGCTGCCGGTGGGCAGCACGGGACGACCTGAGGGTTCCGACCCTACGGAGCCGGACCCGCGCAGGCACACCCCTAGACAGCCGCCGCGCACCCCTAGGCGGCGGTGACCTGCCGATGTCGGCATCGGCAGGTCACGGGTCCCGCCCGGCGTGCCGCCGCACCCGAGCCGCGCCCGTTGCGGCGCCGCCGCGCTCCGCCCGCCTCGGGCGGGCCCGGTCAGGACTTGCCGAACTCCCGCTGGATGATGTCGAACAGCTCCTCCCGGCTCGCCGACTCCAACTCGTCGCCGGCGGCCGGCGTGGGTGTGGGGGTGGGACGCCCTCGCCACCGGGCCACCAGGTCCTCCAGCCGGCCGATGACCGCGTCGTCGAGCTGGCCGTCCGGCAGCCCGCCGAGGAGTTGGTCGAGGCGCTCGATCTCGGCCACGATCGGCAGCGCCGGCTGCCCGGGCGCCAGCTCGGCCCGCAGGTGAGCGGCCAGCGCGTTCGGCGTGGGGTGGTCGAAGACGAGGGTGGCGGGCAGCCCGATCCCCGTCTCGGCGGTCAGCTGGTTGCGCAACTCGACCGCGGTGAGGGAGTCGAAGCCCAGTTCGAGGAAGCCGCGGCCGGGTCGGATCCCGCTCGGCGTGGCGTGCCCCAGCACCGCCGCCGCGGTGCCGCGGACCAGGTCGAGCAGGATGCGGTCGCGCTCCGGCTCGGAGGCGGCGGCCAGCCGCTCCCGCAGCGCCGACGCCGCCCCGCCGTCATCGCCGTTCGGCCTCTCCTCGACCTGCGCGGGCTGTGCCTCGGGGATTTCGGTGAACAACCGGCTCGGCCGCAACGCCGTGAACGACGACACAAACCGATCCCACCGCACATCCGCCACCACCACCT
>NZ_JBFAAF010000103.1:0-18964 GCF_040639595.1 Micromonospora sp. NPDC023814 | reverse complement strand
CTAGACAGCTCCACTCCACAACCGGAGGCCTTCACCTGCCTACGACATCAGATCGTGTCGTCACACAATCTCGACCAACGTCCCTGGGCAGTACAACTAGGTCGGCGGGTCCCGGAGGGGACGCCTCAGGAGCCGAGCTGGGCGAGCAGTTCGTCGGCCGCCGCGTACGGGTCGAGGGCACCCTCGGCCACCTTCGCGGCGAGCGCCGGCAGCTCCGTACCGTCGCGCAGGGAGCCGATCCGGGCGCGGAGCGCGCCCAGCGCGATCGCCTCGATCTCGGCGGCGGCCCGCGCCTCCTGGCGGCGGCGCAGCTCGCCGTGCTCGACCAGCCAGCCCCGGTGCTTGTCGATGGCGGCGGCGATGTCGTCGATCCCCTCGCCCCGCGCAGCGATCGCACGCACCACCTGCGGCCGCCACTGGCCCGGCCCGCGCTCGCCCAGGGCGATCATGCCCTGGATGTCGCGCACCGTCGCGTCGGCGCCGTCCCGGTCCGCCTTGTTGACCACGAAGACGTCGGCGATCTCCAGGATGCCGGCCTTGACCGCCTGGATCGCGTCACCCATGCCCGGGGCGAGCAGCACCAGCGTGGTGTCGGCCAGCGAGGCGACCTCCACCTCGGCCTGCCCGACGCCGACGGTCTCCACCAGCACCACGTCGCAGCCGGCGCCCTCCAACACGCGGACCGCCTGCGGCGTGGCCGCCGACAGTCCGCCGAGGTGCCCCCGGCTGGACATCGAGCGGATGTAGACGCCCGGGTCGGTCGCGTGGTCCTGCATCCGGACCCGGTCGCCGAGGATCGCCCCGCCCGTGAACGGGCTGGACGGGTCGATCGCCAGCACGCCGACCCGGTGCCCCCGGGCGCGCAGCGCCCGGACCAGCTCGTTGGTGGTGGTGGACTTGCCCACCCCGGGCGAGCCGGTCAGGCCGACCACCTGGGCCTGCCCGGCGTACGGCGCGAGCGCCGCCGCGATCCGCGGCAGCGTCTCGTCGCCCGACTCGACCAGGGTGATCAGCCGGGCCACCGCGCGGGGATCCCCCGCGCGGGCCCGCTCGACCAGCATCGGCACGTCCCGGCTGCGGCGCACCGGGGGTGCGCCCGCCGCCGGGACGTCGTCGACGATCTCGCTCACTGTGCTGCCTTCGTTTGTCGGCGGCTACCGGATCAGCGGCGCGCCGCGCTCACTGACCGCTCTCGCCGGGGGCCGGGACGTGGATGACCAGCGCGTCGCCCTGGCCGCCGCCACCGCAGAGCGCGGCCGCGCCGGTGCCGCCGCCCCGGCGCTTGAGCTCCAGGGCCAGGGTGAGCACCAGCCGGGCGCCGGACATGCCGATCGGGTGGCCCAGCGCGATCGCGCCGCCGTTGACGTTGACCTTGTCCGGACTGATGCCGAGGTCACGGGTGGACTGGATGCCGACCTGGGCGAACGCCTCGTTGATCTCGATGAGGTCGAGGTCCTCGACGCTCAGCCCGCCCTTCTTCAGGGCGTGCTGGATCGCGTTGGACGGCTGCGAGTGCAGGGAGTTGTCCGGCCCCGCCACGTTGCCGTGCGCGCCGATCTCGGCCAGCCAGGTCAGGCCCAGCTCCTTGGCCTTGGCCTTGCTCATCACGACCACGGCGGCGGCGCCGTCGGAGATCGGCGAGGAGCTGCCGGCGGTGATGGTGCCGTCCTTGGTGAACGAGGGCCGCAGCTTGGCCAGCACCTCGACGGTGGTGTCCGGGCGGATGCCCTCGTCCTCGCTGATCACCAGCGGGTCGCCCTTGCGCTGCGGGATGACCACCGGGGTGATCTCGTCGGCGAAGTGGCCGTTCTTCTGCGCGGCGGCGGCCCGCTGGTGGCTGGCCGCGGCGAACGCGTCCTGCTCCTCGCGGCTGATGCCGTGCTTCGCGCCGAGCCGCTCGGTCGACTCGCCCATCGAGCAGCAGTCCCAGGCGTCGGTGAGCCCGTCCAGCGCCATGTGGTCCTTGACCACGACGTCGCCGTACTTGTAGCCGCCGCGCTGACCGAGCAGCAGGTGCGGCGCGTTGGTCATCGACTCCATGCCGCCGGCCACCACGATGTCGAACTCGCCGGCCCGGATGAGCTGGTCGGCCAGGGCGATCGCGTCCAGGCCGGAGAGGCAGACCTTGTTGATGGTCAGGGCCGGCACGGACATCGGGATGCCCGCCTCGACCGCCGCCTGGCGGGCCGGGATCTGCCCGGCACCGGCCTGGAGCACCTGACCCATGATCACGTACTGGACCTGCTCGGGGGCGACGCCGGCGCGCTCCAGCGCCGCCTTGATCGCCACGCCACCGAGCCTGGTCGCGGAGAGGTCCTTGAGGTTGCCCAGCAGGCGCCCCATGGGGGTCCGCGCGCCGCTGACGATCACCGAAGCCATAACCTGCCTCCGAGGGGGTGCCGACCTGTACGCCTTAACGATTGTTCGGTCAGACTAGCGCCATGGCTGAGAACTCCCCCGCCGAGACCGCTGCCGACTATGTCACAGGCATCGGCCTGCTCCGCATCGACCACGTCGGGGTCGCCGTGGCCGACCTGGACACCGCGATCGACTTCTACCAGCGCACCTTCGGGATGCGCTGCGTGCACACCGAGACCAACGCCGAGCAGGGCGTCCGCGAGGCGATGCTGGCCGTCGGCCCGACCACCGAGGGCGGCTGCCTGCAACTGCTGGCCCCGTTGACGCCCGAGTCGACCATCGCGAAGTTCCTGGACCGCAAGGGGCCGGGCGTGCAGCAGGTGGCGTACACGGTCGCCGACATCGACGCCGCCTGCGCGGCGCTGCGCGAGCGGGGCGTGAAGCTGCTCTACGACACCCCGAAGCGGGGCACGTCGAACTCCCGGGTCAACTTCGTCCACCCGAAGGACGCCGGCGGCGTGCTCGTCGAGCTGGTCGAGCCCGCCGCGCACTGACGCCCACGACCGGCCCCCGCCGCCGAGTGGGGGCCGGTGACCACCGGCGTCGAGCGCGGCACTGCGCGGTACGACCGCCGCCCGGACACCTCCACGCATCGGCCGATGCAGTTTTTCACAGAGGACTTCCAGCCCTAGCTACCGTTCAGTAACGTCCCGCTCCAACAGGAGCGCGGCCGGGTCGGATGTGTCGGATGCCGACATGGCGGCCGGCCGCACTCGCGCCGACGATGGCAGCACCCAGGCCCGCGTGCGCGGGTGCGGACGAACGGGAGGTCGACGTGCAGGACATCCTCGAAGCGATCATGGCGGCGGAGGGATCCGACCAACCGGAGCGGGAGCTCGGCGGCATCGCCGGCCTGCCGGTGCCGGAGTCGTACCGGGGCGTCGTGGTGCGCGCGGACGAGGCCCGGATGTTCGACGGCCTGGCCACCCGGGACAAGGACCCGCGCAAGGCGCTGCACGTGCAGGAGGTGCCGACGCCGGAACTCGGGCCGGGCGAGGCGCTCGTCGCGGTGATGGCCAGTGCGATCAACTACAACACGGTCTGGACCAGCATCTTCGAGCCGCTGCCGACCTTCAAGTTCCTTCAGCGCTACGGCCGACTCTCCGAGCTGACCAAGCGGCACGACCTGCCGTACCACGTGGTCGGCTCGGACGCCGCCGGCGTGGTGCTGCGCACCGGGCCCGGGGTGACCCGCTGGAAGGCCGGCGACGAGGTGGTCGCGCACTGCCTGTCGGTGGAGTTGGAGGACGCGGCCGGGCACGACGACACCATGCTCGACCCGCAGCAGCGGATCTGGGGCTTCGAGACCAACTTCGGCGGCCTCGCCGAGCTGGCCGTGGTCAAGGCCAACCAGCTGATGCCCAAGCCGCGCCACCTGAGCTGGGAGGAGGCGGCCAGCCCCGGCCTGGTCAACTCGACGGCGTACCGGCAGCTCGTGTCGCACCACGGGGCGAACATGAAGCAGGGCGACGTCGTGCTGATCTGGGGCGCCTCCGGCGGCCTCGGCGGATACGCCACCCAGATGGCGCTCAACGGCGGAGCGATCCCGGTCTGCGTGGTGTCCTCCCCGGACAAGGCGGAGCTGTGCCGCAGGATGGGCGCCGAGCTGGTGATCGACCGGGCCGCCGAGGGCTTCCGCTTCTGGAAGGACGAGGAGACCCAGGACCAGGACGAGTGGCGCCGCTTCGGCGAGCGGATCCGCGAGCTGACCGGCGGCGAGGACCCGGACATCGTCTTCGAGCACCCCGGCCGGGAGACCTTCGGCGCCAGCGTCTTCGTGGCCAAGAAGGGTGGCACCATCGTCACCTGCGCGTCCACCAGCGGCTACCAGCACCAGTACGACAACCGCTACCTCTGGATGCACCTCAAGCGGATCGTCGGCAGCCACTTCGCCAACTACCGCGAGGCGTGGGAGGCCAACCGCCTGGTGGCCCTCGGCAAGATCCACCCCACCGTGTCGAAGACCTACGCGCTGGAGCAGACCGGCCAGGCCGCGTACGAGGTGCACCGCAACGCGCACCAGGGCAAGGTCGGCGTCCGCTGCCTCGCCCCCTCCGACGGGCTCGGCGTGCGCGACCGCGAGCTGCGCTCCCGGCACGAGGACGCGATCAACCGGTTCCGCGGCCACTGACCACACCGACGACCATTGGGGGGCGAACGACGATCGTTTTCCGCCACCCACGCGGGGCGCTCATTCGAGCGACCCGGCCATGCGTGACAAAGGGCCGCGGCGATCTCCCGCGGCCCTTTTCCGTAGTCACTCTCCGTGCCGTCCGACCCGCCCGGGACCTGCCAAGATCGCCGATCGGTCCCGCCTCCCGGGGCTCCCGCAGTTGACCATGTAAAGAGGACGCGAAAGCTCGGGACCGCTCTTGCGAAGCACCCTGGGGAGTCTGCGAGTATGTCCCAATGCCCCAGCAGTCCTCCCCTCTTGCGTTCTTCGATAACGCGAACTCCCAGCCCGATTTCACCGTCGGCCTACGCGGCTACAACACCCACCAGGTCGATGACTTCATCGGCCGGATGACGGCCGCGCTGACCCAGTCCGAGCAGGCCCGGGCCGAGGCCGAGCAGCGCATGAACGACGCCCAGCGCCGGCTCCGCCAGGCCGAACAGCGCATGAGCACGCTGGAGCAGAAGCTCGCCGACACCAACAAGCAGCTCGAGGAGAACAGCCGGCCCACCCTCTCCGGCCTCGGCACCCGCGTCGAGCAGATCCTCCGGCTGGCCGAGGAGCAGGCCAACGACCACCGCAACGAGGCCAAGCGCGAGTCGGAGGGCATCCTCTCCGCCGCCCGCCTCGAGGCCCGCGAGATCACCGACAAGGCGCGGGCCGAGGCGGCGGCGATGAAGGCCACCGCCGAGCGGGAGGCCGGCAGCGTCCGCACCGCCGCCGAGCGGGAGGCCGCCGAGGTCCGCGTCCAGGCCCGGCGCGAGGCCGACACGCTGCGCGCCGACGCCGACCGCGAGACCAAGCAGCTCCGCACGGTCACCGCGCACGAGGTCGCCGAGCTGAAGTCGACCGTCGAGCGCGAGGTCGCCACGCTCCGGGCGACCGCCGAGCGGGAGATCACCCAGCAGCGGGCGAAGGCCGCCCGGGAGGCCGAGGAGAAGCGCGCCGAGGCGACCAAGCTGCTCACCGACGCGCGGGACAAGCGCGACAAGGACCTCCAGGCCCTGGAGCTCCAGCTCGCCGAGCGCCGGGAGAAGGCCGAGCGCGAGGAGTCGGAGCGGCACGCGGCGCAGGTCGCGCAGACCCAGAAGCTGGTCAGCGAGGCGGAGCAGCGGGCCCATGCGGCGCAGGAGCGGGCCAAGGAGATCGAGCAGCGCGCCGAGGCCCGCCGGGTCGAGTCGGAGCGCACCGCCAACGAGACGGTCGACAAGGCCAAGGCGCTGGCCGAGAAGACGCTCAGCGAGGCGAAGGCCGAGGCGAAGCGGCTGCTCACCGAGGCGCGCACCGAGGCCGAGCTGACCACCCAGGCGGCTCGCCGCGAGGTCGAGGACCTCACCCGGCAGAAGGACGCCGTCACCTCCCAGCTCGGCCAGATGCTCTCCGGCCTCGCCGGCATCGTGCCGGGCGTGCCGGCCGCCCAGGCCACGCCGGCCAAGCCCGAGGCGAAGAAGGCCGACGGCGCGGACGAGCGGGTGGCCGCCGAGACGTCCAACTGACCGACCCGACCGGGGGCATGACGACGGCGCGGGGTGACACCGGGTGACCGGTGCGCCCCGCGCCGTATGCGTTTGCCCGTCAGGGAATTGCCCGGGCGTGGCCGCAGTGAAGTAGGTCCCATCCGGGGCGTCCGTATCGCCCCAGCAGAGCCGGATGCGTGTGAGGATGGGGGCATGTCGCACGGCGAGGAACTGTTCGCTCTCGGCGGGGACGTGACCACGGAGCCCAGCTTCGAGTCCGCTCTGCGGGGGTACGAGAAACGACAGGTCGACCGGTACGTCGCTCGTGCGGAGCACGAGATCGCGGCCCTCGCGGCCGAGCGGGAGCAGGCCTACACACAGATCCACAAGCTCGCCGGCCAGGTGGAGGTGCTCCAGCGGGACCTCGCCCAGGCGCGCAAGTCGTCCGGCGCGCTGGAGAACGTCTCCTTCCGGCACCTCGGCCCGCGGGTGGAGCAGATCCTCACCCTCGCCGAGGAGCAGGCCGATGCGGTCCTGGTCGCCGCCAACCAGGAGATCGAGGCGCGCCGGGCCGCCGCCGAGCACATCATCGAGGAGGCGCGGGAGCAGGCCGCCACCGCGCTCAAGGACTTCGAGATCGCGCTGGCCGCCCGCCGGGCGGAGGAGGAGCGGCACAGCGCGGCCCGCAAGGCCGAGGCGGACGCCGCGGTCCGGAGCGCCAAGGAGGAGGCCGCGCGGCTGGGCAAGGCCGCCCAGGAGGCGCTGGCGAAGGCCCAGCAGGAGGCCACCCAGCTGCGGGACGCGGCCAAGGAGATCCACCACCGGGCCCAGCAGGAGGCGACCAAGCTCCGCGAGGCCGCCAAGGAGGTCCACGCCAGGGCCCAGCAGGAGGCCACCCAGCTCCGCGAGGCCGCCAAGGAGGTCCACGCCAAGGCCCAGCAGGAGGCCAAGCGCCTGGTCGACCAGGCCACCGAGGCGGGCCGGGCCACCCACGCCAAGGCCCAGCGGGACGCCAAGCAGATCATCGACGACGCCGCCCAGGCCGGCCGGGCCACCCGCGACAAGGCCCGGCAGGAGGCGGAGCGGCTCACCACCCAGGCGGCCGAGGCGGCCAAGCGCAGCCGCGCCGAAACCGAGGCGTACGTGCAGCGGATGCGCACGGAGACCGAGGCGTACGTGCAGCAGGCCCGGGCGCAGACGCAGCAGGAGCTGGGCGCCTGGCGGGCCGGGGTGGAGCAGGAGGTCAACAGCCGCCGCGAGGCGGCGGACCGCGAGCTGACCCAGCGCCGGACGACCGCCGAGCAGGAGTTCACCAAGCGCCGCGACGACCTGGAGAAGCAGTACAAGACCCGCCTCGCCGAGCTGGAGCAGCAGCACAAGAGCCGGCACGACGAGCTGGAGACCGGGTTCGAGTCGCGCCGCGCCACGCTGGAGTCGGAGTACACCAGCCGGAAGAACGAGATCGAGCAGGGTGCCGCCGCCGTCCGGCAGGCCGCCGAACGGGACGCACTGGCGATGCGCCGCCAGGCCGAGGAGGAGGCGGCGACGCTGCTCGGCCGGGCCGAGTCGGAGGCGGCCGAGAAGCGCCGCGCGGCCGACGAGCACGTGGCGACCTCGCGTCGCCAGTTCGAGGAGTACGCGGCGACGACGCAGCAGCACCTGGCCACCACCCAGCAGCACCTCGCCGCCACCCAGCAGGAGGCCGCCGCGAGCCGTCAGCAGCTCGCCCAGGTGATGCTGGAGATCGCGCAGGCTCAGCAGCAGCTCGCCGACCTGCGGCAGGAGACGTGGAAGTCGCGGCAGGAGTCCGACGAGCTGCAGCGGCAGGTGGCCGAGCTGCGGTTGGGGCTGGTCGGTGCGGCCGACGGACCGGGCGGGACGGCCACCGCCGCGGCCGGCCGGGTGGCCGACGGCGGGCCGGCCGGGACCGGCACCGCGACGGCGAACGGCGGGAAGGCGTCGACCGCCGCCGGGGCGGGCGAGGCGAAGGAGGAGGCTACGCCGGCCGGAGCGGCAGCGGCTTCGGCGGGTGGGGCCGGGGGCAAGGAGGCCGCCCCGGCCGCGGACGGCAGGCCCGGCGCGGGCAAGGTCGAGCCGGCGGAGGCCGGCCAGCCGGCCAAGGGTCGGATCGAGCCGGCGGACGCCGGGCAGCCGGAGAGCGGCAGGGTCGCCTCCGTGACCACCGTCGACGGCGGCACCGCCAGCGCCGGCGTTGAGGGGGAGCCGACCGTGGCGGCGGTGCCGGGTGAGGCCGGCCGGGGCGCCACCCCGACGAAGATCACCAGCACCGGCGAGAACGGCAAGCGGCCGACGAAGCCGACCACCGACGAGCGCAGCGCCAAGCCGAGCAAGGTCGTCGTCGAGAAGGACTGACCACCCGCCCCGTCGCACGGGCGGGTCGGGTGGTGTGGGCGCTGTCGAGCTGCCCCATCTGTGGGACCATCCGTCACACCAGGCCCGATTGCCTGCCGCCTGATCGGCCGGGTCGAGGCCATGCGGGGCCATGTCCGCCGGGGGCACGTGTGCCCCGTCTGTGGGGGCAGCTCGACAGCGGCCGGGCGGCGGCATCCTGTGGGATCCGGTTGTGCCCCGTCTGTGGGGGCAGCTCGACAGCGGCCGGGCGGCGGCATCCTGTGGGATCCGGTCGTGCCCCGTCTGTGAGGGCAGCTCGACAGCGGCCGGGCGGCGGATCCCGTGGGGTGGGCCGGCGGCCGGGCCGACGCGACCCGAGGGACGGACGGGGTCGGTCCGGCGCCCTGACGACCACTACGCTCCTGATCGGAGCCCCCGGACCTGGGGTCCCCGCGCCCGGGGGCCGGCAGGCGCCGGCGGAAGTCGATCAGGGAGGTCCGGATGGCACAGGACGGACCCTCGGCGTCGGGCGCCGACCGGGAGCGGGGGGCCACCCCGGACCCGGCCGGGACGGCCGCCGAGCCGGAGCGGGCCGACGACCCGGGACGGACGCGGGCCGCCGAGCCGGAGCGGGCCGACGACCCGGGACGGACGCGGGCCGCCGAGCCAGAAGGAACGGCCGAGCCCGGGTGGGGACGGGCCGCCGAGCAGGAACGGGCCGGGGCGGTGACCGAGGGCCCGGCGTCGGCGCCGGGCGGCGACGAGCCCCCGGCCGTCGGGCCGGGACGGTTCGGCAGGCCGGGGCGACCGCTGCGGCGCAGCAGCTTCCTGGTCGGCTTCACGGGTGCGGCCGGGGTGCTGCTCGCGTACGCCCTCTATCTGGGCCTGCGCAACGCGGCCGGAATCCTCGTCCTGGTGGTCATCGCGCTCTTCCTCGCCGTGGGCCTGCACCCCGCCGTGGTCCGGCTGCGGTCCTGGGGGCTGCCGCACGGCGCGGCGGTGGCGACGGTCGCGCTGACGGTCGTGCTGCTCCTCTGCGGCGGCGTGTTCGCCCTGGTGCCGCCGATCGTCACGCAGACCGGGCAGTTCGTGGACCAGTTGCCGAGCTACCTGGAGGAGTTGCGCCGCAACCGGACGGTCAACGACCTGGTGGAGCGGTACGACCTGATGGAACGGCTGCGGAACGCGGCGAACCCGGCCACGATCGGGCAGGCGCTCGGCGGGGTGCTCGGCGGGGCCCAGATGGTCTTCGGCACGGTGTTCCGGGGGCTGACCGTGCTGGTGCTGACGATCTACTTCCTGGCCTACTTCGACCGGCTCCGCGACCTGGGCTACTCGCTGGTGCCCCGGTCCCGCCGGGAGCGGGTGCGGCTGATCGGCGACGAGATCCTGACCAAGGTCGGCGCGTACATGGTGGGCGCGCTCAGCATCGCCGTGCTGGCCGGGGCGACCACGTTCGTCTTCGCGCTGGTCGTCGGGCTGCCGTACCCGTTCGCGCTGGCCGTGGTGGTCGCGGTGACCGACCTCATTCCGCAGATCGGCGCCACGCTGGGCGCGGTGATCGTCAGTCTGGTCGGCTTCGCCACCGACCTGCCGGTCGGCATCGCCTGCGTGGTGTTCTTCCTGATCTACCAGCAGGTGGAGAACTACCTGATCTATCCCAAGGTCATGCGCCGGTCGGTGGCGGTCAACGAGGTGGCCGCCCTGGTCGCCGCGCTGCTCGGCGTGTCCCTGCTGGGCGTGGTGGGCGCGCTGATCGCGATCCCGGCGGTGGCCGCGTTCCAGCTCATCCTGCGGGAGGTGATCCTGCCCCGGCAGGAGTCCCGTTGACCCCGGCCGGGACCGCGACGACCGCCCCGACCCGCGGGCGGGTCAGCCGGCCTGGCCCGCGGGCGGGCCGGGCACCGGGCGGTCGGCGAAGGAGGCCACCGTGCGGTCGGCGTACGCGCTGACGTCGCCGGTCTCCACCGGGCCGTCCCAGGTGGTCGGCAGCGGCACGGCGGCGGCCGGGTGGACCCGGCGGACCACCTCGTCCAGCACGGTCTCGGCGTCGCCGACCCAGAGGTGCTTCGCGCCGGGTACCCCGACCACCTCGGCCTGCGGCACCGCCGCGAAGCGTTCCCGCGCCTCGTCGGGGCGCAGGTAGTCGTCGAACTCCGGCACCAGGGCGGTCAGCGGCTTGCCGGACGCCGCCCAGTGGTCGAGGTCCGCCGGGGTGGAGTAGCGCAGCGGCGGGGAGAGCAGGATCGCCCCGGTGACCGCCGGGTCGCAGCCGTACCTCAGGGTCAGGTCGGTGCCGAACGACCAGCCGAGCAGCCAGATGTTCGGCAGCTCGGCGAACTCGGCGTACTCGATGGCGGCGGCGACGTCGAAGCGCTCGCCGACGGCGTTGTCGAAGGTGCCCTCGCTGGTGCCGCGCAGGCTGCTGGTGCCCCGGGTGTTGAAGCGGAGTACCGCCAGGTCGGCCAGGGCCGGCAGGCGCCACGCCGCCTTACGGAACACGTGGCTGTCCATCATCCCGCCGTGCGTGGGCAGCGGGTGCAGGCAGACGAGAGTGCCCACCGGCTCCCGGTCCAGCGGTCGGGCCAGCTCGCCGACCAGCCGCAGTCCGTCCGCGGTGTGCAGCTCGATGTCCTCGCGACGCCCGGGCAGGATGGTGGACGCGCGGATCGGTGTGCTCACCCGTCCAGTCTCACCCGTGCGGCCGGGGACCGCCGGGCGGGGCGGAAACAGGGTGATCCAGATCGCTCAGCCGTACCGGGGGGCGCCGCGACCGCGCTGGACGGCCGGCCCGCGCCGGTCCCGGGCGCGCCAGCAGCCGCTGTGCCAGTGCCGCCGGTCCGTCAGGTCGCCCCGCCCGTCGGCCGGCCACGCCACCAGGTGCGCCAACCCGGGCCGGATCTCCTGGTCGCAGCCCGGGCAGCGGTACGTCTTGGTGGACGCCCCGCCGCTGATCCCGCGCACCTGCCACTCGCCGTCGCGCCACTGCTGCACCGAGGCGACGCCCTGGCGGACCCGGTCGGAGTCGAGGTGGGCGGTGTCATCGCGGCGGGGCCGGTTGCGACGGGGGCTCACGGTCACCAAGCGTACGGGCCGCCGGCGGGAGGGCCAGTCGGCCCGGCCCGGTCCGGTCAGTCCCAGGTCTCGGGGCGGCTCAGATCCTCGGCGACCTGCGCCCCACCCAGCACGGTGGTCGCGTCCGCCTCGGTGAACCCGTGGTGCGGCCAGCCGAACCGGGCCGTCAGCTGCGGCCGGCCGCGGCTGCTGACGTACTCCTCGAAGGTCACACCATGCAGACGCCGTCATCGGCGCCGGGCGTTGACCCGCTCAGCGACGGGTGTGGTCGCGGAAGCCGCGGCCGCTCTTGCGACCCAGGTAGCCGGCCGTGACCAGGTGCTCCAGCAGCGGGGCGGGCGCGAAGCCCGGCTCGCGCAGCTCCAGGTAGAGCTCCCGCTGGATGGCCAGCGAGACGTCCAGGCCGACCACGTCGAGCAGCTCGAACGGGCCCATCGGGTAGCCGCAGCCCAGCTTCATCGCGTAGTCGATGTCGTCGGCGGTGGAGTAACTGGCCTCCAGCATCTTCACCGCGTCGTTGAGGTACGGGAAGAGCAGCGCGTTGACGACGAAGCCGGACCGGTCGCCGCAGACCACGCCCGTCTTGCCCAGCGCGGCGCAGACGGCGCGGGCGGTGGCGGTCGTCTCGGCCGAGGTCCGGATGGTCTGCACGATCTCGACCAGCGGCATGACGGGGGCCGGGTTGAAGAAGTGCAACCCGACCACGTCGGCGGGCCGCTGGGTGGCCATCGCGACGTCGACCACCGGCAGCGACGAGGTGGTGGTGGCGAGCACGACGCCCGGCTTGCAGATCTCGTCGAGGCTGGCGAAGAGGGCCTTCTTGACGCTCAACTCTTCCACCACGGCCTCGACCACGAGGTCGACGTCCGCGAGGTGCTCCAGGGTGGCCGACCAGTTGATCCGGCCGAGCGCGGCGTCCCGGTCGGCCTCGCTGACCTTGCCGCGCACCACGCCCTTGTTGAGCGAGGTCTTGACCGCTTCGCAGACCTTCGCGGACTTCTCCGCGCCCCGGGTCACCGAGACGACCTCGTAGCCGGCCTTGGCGAAGACCTCGATGATCCCGGTGGCCATCGTCCCGGAGCCCACCACGCCCACCTTCGCGATGGCGCGCGCGCCGTCGGCCAGCGCCGGCTCCGCGGCCACGGGCGTCCGCTCGTCCGGTACGACCTTCGGGGAGCCCGGCCGCTCGTAGGTGTAGAAGCCCCGGCCGGACTTGCGGCCGAGCAGCCCGGCGGTGACCATCTGCTTGATCAGCGGCACCGGGGCGTGCCGGCGGTCCCGGCCGCCGCGCCGGTACATGGTGTCCAGGATCTCGTACGCGGTGTCCAGGCCGATCAGGTCCATCAGCGCCAGCGGGCCCATCGGCAGGCCGCAGCCGAGCTTCATGGCCGCGTCGATGTCCTCGCGCGTGGCGTAGTGCGACTCGAACATGCCGACGGCGTGGTTGAGGTAGCCGAAGAGCAGCGCGTTGGCGATGAAGCCGGCGCGGTCGTTGATGGTCACGTCGACCTTGCCGAGCCGCGCGCAGAGCGCCTCCACGTCGGCGACCACGTCGGCGGAGGTGACCACCGTCCGGACCACCTCGACGAGCTTCATGACCGGGGCCGGGTTGAAGAAGTGGATGCCGATCACCTGGTTGGGCCGGCTGGTGGCGACGGAGATCTCGGTGACGCTCAGCGACGAGGTGTTGGTGGCCAGGATCGCCTCGGGCTTGCAGACCCGGTCCAGCTCGGCGAAGATCCGCTGCTTGAGGTCCAGGTGCTCGGGCACCGCCTCGATGACGAGGTCCACCGAGTGCAGCGCGTCCAGCCCGACCTGCCAGTGGACCCGGCTCAGCAGCGCGTCCCGGTCCGCCTCGGCGAGCTTGCCCTTGGCCACGGCCCGGTCCGTCGAGCCGGTCAGGGTGGCCCGGCCGCGCTCCAGCGCGCCCTCCGAGATCTCGACCGCGACGACGTTGACGCCGTTGCGCGCGAATACCTCGACGATGCCGGCACCCATGGTGCCCAGACCCACAACGCCCACGCTGGTGAAATCGCGCGCCACGACCGGCCTCCCCAATGCTCCGCACAGCCGCGTGAACGGCCACTAAGGTTATGCGCGCGAGTCTGCCACGTGACGTTCGGTTGTCGAGACGCGGTGGGGTATTTCACGAGCGGTGCGGCCCGTCGGCCCGCCCGTCGTCAGGCCGCCCCGCCGGTCAGCCGGAGCATCTCGGCGACGAACTCGGCCGGCCGCTCCAGGTGCGGGCTGTGCCCGCAGCCGGGCAGCAGCACCTCCCGGTACGCGCCGCCGGCCGCCGCGTAACGCTCCAGCACCGCCCGGGTCTGCCCCACCATCGGCTGCGCCGGGCAGGCATCCGCCCCCGGCCAGCCCGGCACCGCGCCGAGCGAGCCCAGGTGGGCCAGGTCGAACAGCGAGGTGTCCGAGACGATCACGTCGGCATCCCCGTGGATCCAGGTGACCGGCGGCTTGCCGGCGACGGCCACGAGTTCGTCGGCGACCCGGAAGTACGCCGGGGAGAGCGCGTTGAGCACGCCGCGCCGGCCCGGGGCGGTGCCGGGCCAGTTCGCCGAGTCCACCGCCGTGCCCGGGTAGTTGTCGTCGCCCGTCGCGGTGGTGAGGAGGGTGTCCAGCAGCAGTTCCTCGTCGTCGCCGAGCGAGGCCGGGTCCGCCACGTACGTGGCCCGCAGCACGTTGCGCGGGCTGGCCTGGCTGTCCGCGCCCCGGTCGCCGGCGGCCAGCCGCTTGACGAACTCCTGGTTGGCCGTGCCCGCCCCGGTGCCGGCGAAGTCGGGCGTGGTGGGGGTGCCGGCCAGGTCGCGCGTGCCCCCGTAGCCGTACGGCGAGACCGGCGCGGCGAGCAACAGCGCGGCCACCCGGTCGGGGTGGTCGACCAGCAGCCGCATGGCCACTCCCCCGCCCAGCGAGTGCCCGACCACCACCGGCCGGGCGCCGGGCGCGAACAGGGACGGCTCGTCCAGCAGCGCGGCGAGGTCGTCGGAGAAGTCGGTCAGCCCCCGGGTCGCGTCCACCGGAGCGGTGTCGGTGTACCCGTAGCCCCGCAGGTCGGGCGCAACCACCCGGAGGGTGTCCGGCAGCCGCCGCACCAGCGGCTCCCAGAACGCCGCGGACGAGCAGTTGCCGTGGATCAGCAGCACGGGCACGCCGTCCGGCGGCCCGGCCACCCGCACCGCCTGGGTGATCCCGTTCGCCGACACGATCTGCTGTCCGGTCTCCATCCGCGGCATGCTGCCACGACGCCCCGGCCGCGTCCATGGGTCCTCCCGCCATGTTCCCTGGTCGGGAGGTGTGCGGCGACAGGTCAGGACGGGGCGGGCCCCAGCGCCCCCACCGGCAGCGGCGGCGCCGCGCCCGGACCCTGGAGGGCCGGCATCGCGGCCGACAGCGGCGGCACCGGCTGGGCAGCCTGAAGGGCGGGGGTCACGAGGGGATCGGCGCCCGGGAGGGCCGGGGTCGCGATCGGCAGCGGCAGCGTCGGGCGGTGGTCCCGGCGCGGCTGGCCGAAGCTGAGCCCGACCGGATCGGTCCGCGCCACGCCCGGGTCGAAGAGGCGCAGCTCGGTGCGGCCGACCCGGATCACGTCCCCGTCGGCCAACTGCTCCACGCCGGTGATCCGCCGGTCGTTCAGCCAGGTGCCGTTGGTCGAGCCCAGGTCCGCCAGGCAGGCGCCCTCGTCCGTCAGCCAGACCTCGGCGTGCCGGCGGCTCAGGTGCGCGTCGGGCACGACGACGTCGGCCGTCGGCACCCGGCCGATCACCTGCCGCACCGGGCCGACCCGGAAACTCAGGCCCCGCATCGCCCCACCCGCCACCGTCAGCAACGGCATCAGTTCCGGACGCTCCTCCATGGACAGTCAGCCCCCCACCCCGCACGGTCACCCCGCGCGTCAGCCTGCCACCACACGGTAGTCGCCCTCGACCGCCGGGCGGCCACCTCCGCACCCCCGGCCGGACACCTCCCGTTCGCCGGTTCGGCGTCCACCGGCTGACAAGACCGCAGAATCAGGCCCGGCCGCCCGGACGCCCCGACCACCTCCACGAGCTCGGGCACCACCGCGTTCAACGAGGCCGGGCGGCGGGCCGTGACCTCTTCCGTACGCGGCCCGGCGGACCGGAACCAGCAGGCCCGCCACCCTACCGGCGAGTAATCCTCAGGTCTAGACTTCCGTCATGACGGCTGTGCATGTCCCGGGAACCCCGGTCATCGATGACGGTCGGCTGGTGTCGACGAGCCCGGCGACCGGCGCGGAGGTCGGTCGCCTGCCGGTGGCGACCGCCGAGGACGTCGCGCAGGCGGTCGACCGCGCCCGCCCGGCCGGCGAGTGGTGGGCCGGGCTCGGCTTCGCCGGGCGCAGGGAGCGGCTGCTGCGGTGGCGGGCCCTGCTCGCCCGGCGGATCGAGGAGCTGGCCGAGCTGGTGCACGCCGAGGGCGGCAAGCCGTTGGCCGACGCCGTCGTGGAGATCGTCATCGCCGTCGAGCACGTCGACTGGGCGGCCCGCAACGCCCGCCGGGTGCTGGGCCCCCGCCGGGTCCGCTCGCGGCTCGTCCTGGCCGAGTTCTCCGCCCACCTCGAATACCAGCCGCACGGGGTGGTCGGCGTGATCGGGCCGTGGAACTATCCCGTCTTCACCCCGATCGGCTCCGTCGCGTACGCGCTCGCGGCCGGGAACGCGGTGGTGCTGAAGCCCAGCGAGTACACCCCCGCCGTCGGGCAGTGGCTGGTCGACACGTTCGCCGAGGTGGTGCCGGAGCACCCGGTGTTCACCGCGGTGCACGGGCTCGGCGACGTCGGCGCTGCACTCTGCCGCTCCGGGGTGGGCAAGGTGGCCTTCACCGGCTCGTCCGCCACCGCCAGGAAGGTGATGGCGGCCTGCGCCGAGTCGTTGACGCCCGTGCTGCTGGAGGCGGGCGGCAAGGACGCGATGATCGTCGACGCCGACGCCGACCTGGACGCCGCCGCCGAGGCCTGCGTCTGGGGCGCGCTCACCAACGCCGGCCAGACCTGCATCGGCATCGAGCGGGTCTACGCGGTCGAGCCGGTCTTCGACGCCTTCGTCGGGAAGGTGGTCGAGCGGGCCGGCCGGTTGACCGTCGGCCCCGACGACGCCGACATCGGCCCGATCACCATGCCGAGCCAGCTCGACGTGATCCGCCGGCACATCGACGACGCGCTGGCCCGGGGCGGCCGGGCGGTGCTGGGCGGCGCCGACGCGGTGCAGCCGCCGTACGTGCGCCCGACCGTGCTGGTGGACGTTCCGGAGGACTCACTCGCCGTACGCGAGGAGACCTTCGGCCCGACCCTGACCGTCAACCGGGTCCGCGACGCCGACGAGGCCGTCGCCCGGGCCAACGCCCTGTCGTACGGCCTGGGGGGTTCGGTCTTCGGCCGGCGGCGCGCGGTGGCGATCGCCCGGCGGCTGCGCTCGGGGATGGCGTCGGTCAACTCGACGCTGACCTTCGCCGGGATGTCCACGCTGCCGTTCGGCGGTGTCGGCGACTCCGGCTTCGGTCGCATCCACGGCGAGGACGGGCTGCGCGAGTTCAGCCGCGCCAAGGCGATCACCCGCCGGCGGGCCCGGTCGCTGCTGGCCTCCACGACCTTCGAGCGGACGCCGGCCGACGTCGCCCGGCTCGTCAGGGCCATCAAGACGATGTACGGCCGGTGAGCCACGGGGCGGAGGGCGTCAGAAGAGGGTGAGTTCGTCCCGCTCGATGCCCCGCAGCTTGTCGTAGTCCACGACGACGCAGCGGATGCCCCGGTCGGTGGCGAGCACCCTGGCCTGCGGCTTGATCTCCTGCGCGGCGAACACCCCGGCGACGGGCGCGAGCAGCGGGTCGCGGTTCATCAGCTCCAGGTACCGGGTGAGCTGCTCCACGCCGTCGATCTCGCCGCGCCGCTTCACCTCCACCGCCACGGCACCCTGGTTGGCGTCCCGGCAGAGCAGGTCCACCGGGCCGATGGCCGTCATGTACTCCCGGCGGACCAGCGTGAACCCCTCGCCGAGCGTCTCCGGGTTGGCCGCCAGCAGCTCCTGGAGGTGCGCCTCCACGCCGTCCTTGCGCAGGCCCGGGTCGACGCCCAGCTCGTACGAGGTGTCCTGGAAGATCTCCTCCAGGGTGATCCGCAGCTCCTCGCCGGCCTTGTTGACGACCCGCCAGACGCCGGGCGCCTCCTCCAGCCGGCAGGGCGGGCTCATCCAGTTCAGCGGCTTGTACGCCCGGTCGTCGGCGTGGATCGACACCGACCCGTCCGCCTTCACCATCAGCAACCGGGTGGCCGGCGGCAGGTGGGCCGAGAGCCGTCCGACATAGTCCACCGAGCACTTCGCAATCACCAACCGCACCCGACGAGGGTAGCCGAGGCCCCGGCCCGCGCCACCGAGCGGCACTGGCGTGGCGGTGGGATGCTGAGCCGGTGCTCGAAGTTCTCACCGGTACCGGCCTTGCCGCCTCAGCGGGGCTGAACGCCTACATCCCCCTGCTCACCATGGGGTTGCTGGCCCGCCACACCAGCCTGATCGACCTGCCCGCCGGCTGGCAGTGGCTCGGCAACGGCTGGGTGCTCGCCATCCTGGCGGTGCTGCTGGTCATCGAGGTCGTGGCCGACAAGGTGCCCGTGGTCGACCACGTCAACGACGTGGTGCAGACCGTGGTCCGGCCCACCGCTGGTGGCCTGGCCTTCGGCGCGGGCTCGTCGTCGGAGACGGTGACGGTGAGCGACCCGGGGAGCTTCTTCTCCTCCCACCAGTGGGTCCCGGTGGTGACCGGGGTGCTGATCGCCCTCGGCGTGCACCTGCTGAAGTCCGCCGCCCGACCGGTCGTCAACGCGACCACGGCCGGCGTCGGCGCCTCGGTGGCCAGCACCGCCGAGGACGCCACCAGCGTGGTCATGTCGGTGGTGGCGATCATCCTGCCGGTGCTGGTGCTGGCGTTCCTGCTCGGGCTGGTCCTCTTCGTCGTCTGGTTCCTGCGCCGCCGGTCCGACCGACGCCGCGAACGTCAGGCGGCCCGGGCCGCCGGCTTCCGCGTCTGACCCTCGTACGCACCGACGGCCGGCCACCCCGGGTGGGGTCTGCCGGCCGTCGTCGTCGGTGGTGGAGATGTGCCGCTGGCCGGCGCCCGTGTCAGGTGCCGGCCAGCGATCCCCCTTGTGGTGAATGTCTGTGTGTCAGCTGTTCCAGTGTTCGGCCACCAGGTCGGCGGCCTGCTGCTCCCACTGGGCGTAGTGGTCCGGGTACGCCGACACCTGCACCGTCTGCGCGGCCTTCGTCAGGGGCATGTCCTGCCACCCGTCGACCTGCTTCAGACCCTTCAGGAACGCCGTCGTCGAGTACTCCGGATCGGTGATCTGCTCCACCGTGCCCCAACCGCTGGACGGGCGCTGCTGGAACAGACCCTGCGAGTCGTGGTCGTTACGGTCACCCAGATGACCCAGGTTCTCCAGCTTCGACTCCTGCAACGCCGTCGC
>NZ_JBFAAF010000102.1:0-19319 GCF_040639595.1 Micromonospora sp. NPDC023814 | reverse complement strand
CCGACCACGGTGTGGATCAACAAACCAGCAGCTCAACCCGCAGATCTACAGAACACCTGACCACGAAAACGTCTCACTTGACTTGACAGGTTCCGCTCTTCGGTTGGTTGTCTGAACAGTGATCTCCAAAATCGGCCCTAAAACCCGGGTTTAAGGGCGCGGGTGCTCGCACGGCGGTGACGGGGCCGTGCCTGTGGTCGCTCAAGAGCGCCGGTTGCGGTGGCGGTTGGCCCGGCGGGCAGGGCCGGAAGCCTGGTTCGATTATTACCCTCCGTGACGGATGGAACCGTGTGTCCGGCTGCCGGTGTGTGAGGGGATCATCGGGCGATGGGTGACTTTGCGGCCGTGCGGCGGTTGCCGCCACGGCGGTGGCGGATCCTGTCGTTCCTTGCGCAGCACGGCTCGGTGTCGACGCTGGATGTGGCGCTGGTCTGTGACGTGTCGCGGCTGACGGCCCACCGGGACCTGGTCTGGCTTTATGAGGCAGGGCTGGTGCGCCGCGAACGCTGCGAGGAGGACCGCACGCACACCTGGTGGTACGAGGTCACGGCCGAGGGGGTCGAGGTGCTCCGCCGCACCCTGACAGCGGCGGGGCGGCCGGTGCCTCTGCAACTGGGCCGGCGGCGTCCGAGCTTGGCGGATGCCCTGCTGTTTCTGCCGTTGGTCGAGGTGTCACGGCGGAATCCGGGGCGGTGCGAGCTGTTTCAGTGGCTGGCGACCGTGGAAACCTCGGCGTGGCTGCGCCAGCACGACCTGGCGCATCTGCGGGCCGACGGCTACGGCGTCTGGCTGGAGGACGGGCGGTGTCTACGGTTCCTCGTGCACGTCGACGCAGGCGCCGTCGGCGATGCTGCTGTCGCGCGTGAGAAGCGGTCGTCGGGGCTTGGCGGGCTGCTGACCGGCTATCGGCGCACTGGCGGGGTGGTTCCGGTAGGAGCAGTCTTGGTCATCGCTCAGGACATCGAGCGTCAAGAGCAAATGCTGGCGGGCCTGGGCCGTGAGCCGCTGCGAGCGCGGGTCGCTGTCACGACGAGGGAGATGTTGTATCGGTACTGGGCCAATGACCAGGTGTGGAGCCTGCCCGAGGACGGCAACGCCAGGCGGCTGATCGACCTCGACTTCTGATCTCGGCTCACACCCAGCTCGAACACAGGGCGTGACATCTCAACTGGCCGTCCAGGGGTCCGCGCTGGCCGCTGACAGCCGTGGCTCTGTCCCCTACCGTCTCTGGGCCGAGGCGCCGGCCCGGGAAACACCGCCAGCTCGCGAAGCCGGTTTTCGAGCATCTCCCGCACGTGCTCGCGCTTGCTGCGGATGTGGCGGAGGGTGCTGAACGCATCCGCCTGATCGGCGCGATGGTGGGCCGGCGGCTTCCTCGGCCTCTCCAGAGCCGATGGTGCCTGCCCATCCCTTGAAACCTGCCGGGCGTTCCCTGGTCCGGCCACGCGCCTTGGTCGGGGCCGACAGTCAGCGCGACGTGCCGCTGTCGGCGCCACACCGGCGGCGCTGAACACTCTTTCACATTCAGAGGAGTTTCTTTGTTCTCTCCAGATTTCTCCGCCGCCGGGGTCGCTGGCGGTGACAGTTTCCGGCTTGACCTCCGTTGCGGGGTCGGGCTTGATGTCCCCGTTGGGGTCAGTCTTCAGCCGGACCCCCGAACGGACCCTTTGTTTCCTCTCACACCGCAGCTCAGCCCGTCTGTCAGCGCTGGAGGCTTGTCCTGCGACAGACCCTGCCTGGTCTCGGGTCTCTCCCCCTGGGCAGCGGCATCGGCTTGGAGGGAGGTGGTAGCTGGTGGATGATCCGGTTCTGCGGGTCCAGTCGCAGCTGACCGACCGCGATCGGGTGCTGCTTGGCTGGCTGTACGACCACGGCGTGCTGACGTCGTTCCAGATCGCCCGCGCGCTGTTCCCGTCGCTGGACTTCTGCCAGCGTCGGCTGCGCACGCTGTACCGGTTGCGGCTGGTGGCCCGGTTCCGGCCGCAACGCGCCGACGGCGGCTCGTACCCGTACCACTACGTCATCGACCAGCTCGGCGCCGAGGTTGTCGCCGCAGGCCGCGACGAACGCCCACCTCGCCGCGACCACGCCCGTGCCGAACGGCGGCGGTGGACATCCAGCCGCACCCTGACTCACCGGCTCGGGGTGAACGACTTTTTCACCGAAGTCGCCGGCTACGCCCGCACCCATCCCGACGCCCAGCTCAGCGAGTGGTTGCCCGAGGCGGTGTGCCAGCGGGCCGGCACGTTCACCGGCCCGGGCGATCCGGGTCTGGTGCGCGGCTACCAGCCGCGGGTCCGCCCGGACGGCTACGGCCTCTGGGCCGAGAACGGCACCGCCGTGCCGTTCTTCTTCGAGTACGACACCGGCGGCGAGCAACTGTCGGTCCTGGTCGGCAAGCTGGCCGGCTACCGGGAGCTGTTCGCCACGATCGGGCGGGCGTGGCCGGTGCTGTTCTGGCTGCACTCCGCTGCCCGCGAGCGGAACCTGCGCCGCCTGCTCGCCGACACGTCACCGCGGATTCCCATAGCCACCGGTGCCCGCGACCAAGCCGTGTCGGCGGGACTGTGTCCCGCCGAGGCGGTCTGGGGCCTACCCGGCGAGGGAGGACAGCGGTGGCGCCTGACCGATCTGGCTGCCTACGTCGTCGATGGCCGGGACCACCCGGGCGAGGCGGCGTGATGGCCGGTAGCGGCCAGGCGACCGCGGACGATACCTCGCCTGCGTGCAGGACAGCAACGTCCGGCCGCTCCCGCTGCTCTCTCAGTGTTTGGCCCGCGGCGGCTGACAGCGCGGTGAGAGCGGCGGACCGTTCCGTCAGCGGCGGGACGGAGGTATGGTCCCGCACCTTCTGCGGCCGGTTCACCACCGGTCGCTGGTCCACGTTCGTCGCGGTCCGCGACGGGGACTCCCGGACCGGCCTCCTCACTACCGAATCCAGCTTGGCTGGCGGAGCCTTCGCCGCGGTCCCGCCCGGGGAGGTGGTCCGCTACGCCACCGGTATCTGATCCGGGCCGTGGTCCGCGCTCGAGTCGAGTCGAGGGTGGCGTCCAGATCGTGATCATGCTGGCCATCGGTGGGGCGGCTGGTGCGGCCAGCTTCACCCACGTCCACAACGTCGCCGCCGCCCACGGCCAACCCGGCTGGCTGGCCTGGGCTGACGCGGTCGTGCTGGAGTTGATGTCCATCGCCTCCGGCCTGGAGCTGCGCCGCCGCAAACGCGCCCACACCTCGACTGTGTTCCCCGCGACCGTGCTGGACTGCGCGGTCACACTGTCTCTGGCCGCGCAGGTCGTCGAGGCCGAGCCGTCCCCGATCGGCTGGATCGCCGCGGCCGTGCCGGCGCTCGGTTTCCTCGTCATGGTCAAGGTCGCCCTCGGCTATGCCAGTACGGCGCCCGGGACCGACCGGGCCACTGCCGTACCGTCCACCGTCCACCCGGTGAGCCCGTCCATCACCAGCGCTTCACCAGGCGGCGGACCGGAAGCAGGCATCCGGTCCGGCGCACGCGCGGTGGACCCGGCCGTCCCGACGCGGACGGTCCACCAGACCGATGGTGGCCGCCGTCCCGACGGACCGGACCCCCACCAGTCCGGGAGACCGGGCCGCCGGCGCAGACCACCGCGCCGCAGTCCGTCACCCAACAACCCAGCCGGCATCAATGAGCTGCTGCCAGCGGCACGGCGCGTCCACGAACGGCTTACTGCCCATGGGCAGCCACTGACCCGTGCCGCACTGGCCGCCGCGCTGCGCGCCGCCGGGCACACCGTGTCCAACACCAGGGCCTCGGAGTTGCTGAAGATCCTCAAAGCCGAGCAGGCCGCAGCAGGCGCACCAGGCTCGCACCACCAAGCGGCCGCGAGTCTGGCAGCCGACACCGAGCCGGCTACACGCCCGGGGCCAGCCACCGCCACACCGGTGGCCCCACCCACACCACACTCGCCCACCCCGGAGTCGGGGACCCCGACGCCATGAGCACCAACATCGGCTCTACAGAGCAGCCCATAAGTTCGTCGTGATGGTGGGGCCCCAGGCGGGGCGCGGCGCGGGTCTCGGCTGTCCTCGGCGGCGACGACTTGATCTTTGTGGAGAGTCGAGCGTCAATGCTCGCGGTCGCCATCCGCTGGTCTGGGTGGCGGCCGCTGGCGCCAACACCACCCGTCGAGGGGCAAACGCTGATGACATCGCCGCGCCGCCGCCCTGTGCCCCGCAGCGTTACCGACGCCGGCTGTGGTGCTCACCTGCGACTTTGCCCCCGCTCACCTCCTTCGCCCCGGACAGCCCGGCGGCTGCGCCGGCGTGCCTGATCGATCTACCGGCCGTGCATCGCGAGACGGACTTCCCGCGTGCTCGGCGGCAGGCCACCACAGGAACACACGCCCTGATCATCCCCACCCCACTGCCATGGGAGAACCTGTGCCATATCGCCTCCGTATCCTGCGACGGTTAACCCACACCCTCTCTGCCCAGAGCGCCGCACGCACTGTCCACGGCGACGCCGTGAGCGCCCCTGGCACCACTGGCAACCTCGGCAGCGGCGAACTCCTCGCTGACGTCGCCGAGGACTCGGTCGACGTGGAAGCCGAGCAGGTGTGGGCATGAGTATCGAAGCGGTCACCTGGGCGCTGAACCACGCCCCCGACGTTCCACCTCAGTGCCTCGCCGTCCTGATCGGCCTCGCCAACCACGCACACGCCAACGGCCGCGCCGCATACCCCACACAGGACAGGCTCGCCCACTACGCCCGCAAGTCCGTCCGCTCGGTACAACGCGACCTTGACGAGTTGGCGCGACGCGGCCTGATCCGGCGCGGCGACCAACGCCACACCGCGTTCCTCCCGGCCGACCGCCGACCCGTCGTGTGGGACCTCGCCATGGAACGTCGCAGACCGCTACCCGACGCCCTCGACCCGCTCGCTGAGCCGCAGTCCGGGCGCCCCACCGAGGTGCCCGATCCTGTGGATAACCGGGGTGACGCACATGACGCCCCGGTGCCCGACCGGGGTGACGTACACGTCCGAACGGGGCGACGTACACGACCGGACGGGGCGACGTACACGTCGTATAAACCGTCCTTAACCGTCCAGAACCAAACGCGCGCGCGTACGCGCACGCGCGCGTTTCACGGCACCGCGCCACCCACCAACCCCATTGCGCACTGCCCTCGACACCGGGGATCCCCCGCCGGCAACTGCGGACCATGCCGTTCGGAACTCTTGGCAGGTGGATCATGACGCCACCGCCGGGCTTGCGCTCCGCCTCGTCTCTGTCAGTCGACGACCGCACTGGTGTCGTTGCCAAGCGCATGAGTGGCTCGTCCACCCGCACACCCAGGGTCGCCCGACCTGTACCACTCGGAGCTCCGATTCGGTCAGGCCGTCGAGGATCTTTCGGTCAGGCACGACCGGTCTCGGCCAGCTGGGTATTCGACCAACGCCGACCAAAGGCAACCGTTGCGCCCACTGATGAAGGCATTCGCCGAACGCACAGCGCTCTGTGCAGAAGCATGACTGCCTACGCCGCGAAGCGGTCGGTGACGTCGCGGCCGCTGGGCAGGACGCCGCGAGCGGGATCTGGACGCCGACCCGAACCATCTCCGTACCCGCTCCGAACGAGGTCGGCATCCGCCACGTACGCCACCTTCGCAGCGGCACCGCCGCTGCCCGCTTCTGCCGCTTGAGGATCGCCTCGGCGGTGATGACGTCGGCATGACGGCCTTCAAGAACCTCCAGCAGTTCCGCGCTCGACGTCGGTCAGTTCGTCGGTTCGCAGCGTGAGCTGGTAGTGCTGGCGCGGATCGCCAGTCGGTGAACTTATCGACGCGGTCGAGGACGTCGGCGACGAGCTTCTTGAGGTAGATGCGAGGTGCCACGCCCACCTGGCCGCCGAGCGCACCGGTGACGGCGCGGGCCAGCATGGCGAGGTACTTGTCATCGCCGGGGCATCAACTGCGGCGCTGGCATGGATGGCTCGTACCCGTCGGCCGTGGTCGACGAGCGCGTCGGTGGTGAAGCCGGGCAGTCGTAGCTGGGTGGCGCGGGGGTTGTCCCAACGCGGCTCCGGGCCGAGGTCGGTGGCGAGCCGCTGGGCGAGCGGCGCGAGACGTTGGACCAGATGGCCCTGGGACTGTAGCCGGTGCTACGGGGAGAATAAGGACGTGCCAGTCATCACCGCCGTCCTTGGGGACATCACAACGCAGGAAGTTGATGCCATAGTCAACGCGGCGAACACGGCTATGCGCGGAGGGGGTGGCGTGGATGGCGCCATCCATGGCCGCGGAGGCCCGGCCATCTTGCGTGACTGCATCGCCCGATTTCCGAACGGCCTCGCCACTGGCGACGCCGGTTGGACGACGGCAGGGGATCTGCCCGCCCGGTGGGTCATCCACACGGTCGGCCCGAATTACAGTGCCGGGCAGCGCGACCGCTCCCTGTTGGAGGCGTGCTACCGGCGCGCGCTGGAAGTCGCCGACGAGCTCGGCGCGCTCAGCGTCGCATTTCCGCTGATCAGCACGGGCGCCTACGGCTGGCCGCGCGCCGACGCCATCGCGGCGGCGATCGAGACCATCGCGGCTGCTAAGACCCGGGTCACCGAGGTACGACTTGTCGCATCCGCCGGAGCCGTGTACAAGCAGGTCCGTGCGCTGCTCTGGGTTCACTGTCCGCCGCCCGTCGGCACAGGCACGGTCGGCTCCTTGTTCGAACGCGAGCCGATTCAGTTCAGCCTACGCGGCGATTCCTACCTGTGGCGGGAACTTCGCGCGCGGTTCGCCGGCACGCCGCTGCCAGACGACTGGTTCACCCTACGGACGCTCATCTCCGACGCCATCGAGCAGGTCGTTGGCGAACCGCTCACCAACCGCGAATCCAAACCGTGGCATGACAACACCGCAGCGATTTATCTCCCCGAGTTCGACCCAGGCCATGGCATGTCCGCTGGCGCCGTTCACCTTCCGTGGTGGGCACACACGGGTGTGCCGATCTTGCTCGACCGGTACGCCGCGCTACGCGATTCCAAGGCGCTCCAGGAGAATTGAGCACCCTCCGGAGGGACGCGTGTTCCTCCGAGCCCTCGTGAGGACTTTCGCTATGTGTAACCGGTCGAAGACGAGGAAGCCCGACGGCCTGGACCTGTACGGGATTCTCTGAAGGAAAGCCGCCGTGAGGCGAGTCAGATTGACAGCCTGCCCAGTTTCGTGACTCTACTCGCTGATCACGATTACCCCTCGGATTCGGTGAGGAGCGATTCCCATTCCTTCTCCAGGGCTTGATTGATTCGATGGTCGCGGACGATGGCTTCTCTGAACCAGGCGATGGTGGCGGGCGCCATGGCGAGAATCTGGCTGTAGTTGAGGGCGGCCGGGTTCATGCCGAACAGCAGCCCGGTCTTGAGAAGCGTGCCTGAGGTGGCGATGGTGTGCCCGAGCAGCAGCATGGAGGTGAGTTTGGCGTGCTCCAGCTTCCGTTGCGCTGCGCTACCGCCGGTGGCGTAGCTCTTGAGAAGCCAGTATCCGCGGATGATCGCGGACACGACGCCAGGCGTAATGCCCATTGTGAAGAAGTGGCGCAGGTCGTAGCCGTTCGTATACATGTAGCGGGCGACGTCGGTCCAGGGCACCTTGAGGCCGGAGGGGCCCAGTGCGAACGGCGAATTGACCTGGCCGAGTTGAAGCAGGCTGAAGAACGGGGGCTGCAGGCCGGCAGGTGTGTAGACATCCGAAAGCAGATGGCGCACCTGGGTGATGAGGGCGGTGATCAGGTCGACCGGATCGTGGTTGGTGGCGACTTGGATCAGTTGCCCTGCCTTGTCGATGTAGGTGCCGGTGCCGTGCATGAGATCTGCCACGCCGTGGAGGAAACCCAGGGCCGGATCGTGGCCGAGGCTCTGGAGCCGATGGGTAGCGGGCCGCATGCCGCTGACCAGGCCTTCGGTGGCCTTCGTGGTCGGGGCGTCATAGGGCACTTTGGCCAGCTTCTCGAACCTCTTGAAGAATCGGGCGTGCACGTCTTGAGCCCGATCCTTGTCCTTGAGCCATTTGGTGAGCGGCGATCCGGTCTGCTTCTCGCCGAGGAAGGTGGAGTCTTGGGGGATGCGTACGAGGATGACGTCAAGGAGGGTCGCGAGGGCTCCGGCAACCAGGACGACCGTCCAGTCGGTCTTGTCCCAGCTGATGTCGCCATGTTCCTCGGTGTAGCTGCGCAGGCTGCGAGCTATCTGGCCGGGGGGAAGAACCTGCTGGAGCGGGTCCCGGGTCAGATCGATACCCAGCAGATCCAACCGGGCTTCGGCAAGCCTGACGAGCTGATCGAAGTCGCTCTCAGTCGGAACGATGGGCACGGCGTAACGGGGGTGGCGCGGTGTCTCGACACTCACAGTGGCCGCCGCCATCGGCTGGGACGTTTGGGCTGGTACGAGAACACCCAGTGCGTGGAGACGGGCGCGCACCGCATCCAACTCGGATTCGACCGAGTCCAGGGTGTCGCTGACGCGGCGTTCGCGTTCGAGGGCCTCCTTGAGGTCGATTTCCACCTGGTCGAACAAGCTCCGCAGTTCGGTCAGCGTGACGGCCTGGTAAGCCACGACCGCAGCGGCAGCCGAATGCTGGTCACCCGACACGGAGCGGCTCCCGACGTTCGAAGGCCTCCTGGCTGGTCTGCAGATTCACCAGGGCCGACTGAAAGGCGACCAACTCAGCCTTGAGCGTGGCGAGTCGCTCTTCGTTCCTCGTGGTCTGGGTGAGGTAGGCCTCCATCCGGTGAGCGAGCCCCGCGATGTCGTCGGTGAGCTCGGCCATCGCCTGCTGGTGATTCTTGATGACCTGCTGAATCAGATGCTCCCGCCGATTCTCTCGTTCACGCTCGTTGGTGGCCAGCATCCAACGCGCCCCCTGATGGACCGCGACGCCGAGAATCACCACCGTGCCGATCCCGGTGACCATCGCGCTCAAGCCCAGCAACCCGCCGAACCCCAGGGCGGCCAGACCCGAGGTGATTCCCGCCCCGCTGAGGCCGGAGACGCTGCCAGCAAGACTGACCGCGGCGATCGGGGCACCGAACGCAGCCGCCTTGGCAGCGATGTCCTTGGTGGTGGTCTCCAACTGGCTGGTCGTGATCTTGCCGGAAGCGAAGTCCTCTTCGGTAATCACAAACCGTTCGGTTGCCTCCACGACTTGCTCAGCTGATTCCGGGAACACGAGTCCTGCGACCAGCACGATCCGCTCACGCTCGGCGTCCGCAGCATGCCTGTCAGCACGCGAGATCCGCACCAGATCGCGCACCAGCACCGTGAACACCGGCTCGCGCTGATCCTCCTTGAGGAGGTCGTGCAATTCCCTGGACAGCTCCACCGTGGCGTCGGTGACCCCTGCGTCGCTCGCAGCATCGCGTTGTGCCCCAGTGATTTCCCGGCGCAACTCCGATCGCGCTTCGCCGTCGAGACCGATCGTCGATGCGAACAAGTACAGATTCGCGATCTCGCGAGGGTCGAGGAGGCCGTCGACCAGCGCCAAGCTCACCAACACCCGGCAATAGAGCAACTTCCCGTCGGCGCTGAGCGCGGACAAGTCGCCGAAATCAGCGGTGTTGCGGGACGACCACGCTGACAGGCCGTCCTTGACATCTGCGACCTTCGCCTGCACCTGCTCGGCGGACTGCTTCACTCTCTCCTGGGCATCGTCAGCAGCATCAGCGACAAGCTGCCACGCGGCGCTCGTGCTGTCGGCAACCATCCGTCCAGCGGCGTCGGCGACGCCCTTCAGCCGTTCAAGCCCAACGTCACGAAGGTCCATCGCCATCCCTTTCACATCAGTTGGCGAGAGGCTATCGGTTGCCGCCAACAAGACCACATCCTCCGGGCGGCCCTGGTCCTCATCCGCGAGATGGCGACGTCCTGCGGCCATGGCGCCGCAAGCCACAGCGAACGCCTCAATGCCTGGCGAACCACCCCGGAACGGCCGGCCGCCGCCGGGCTGCTCACCTTCACCACGGCACCTGACAAACCGCCCGTGCCGTATCGGCGTCCGCGCCTGTCCGAATGGTCCACTCGTCGTCGCCGAGGTCGTCCAGAACGATGTCGAGGACGCTCACCAACAGGTGAAAAGATCTTTCGGGATCGCCCGGCGATGAGCTTGCGTTCGGCTCCCACTCCCACACTCACCCCCGTCACCTGCGATGCCGGCGGCGGCCGTGTCTTGGTTGGGCCGCGCTCCCTGCACGTACAGCCTGCGCAGGGGGCAGGCCGATGCTATGCGGACCAGGCTAGGGAGGTCCCGCAGGCGGCTGGTCCGACCAGACAAGATGGCTTGCCCGTTCCGCAGGTCTGCGTCAGCCCTTCGTGATCAGCTTGGCCCGTCCGGTCGGTGAAATGGCCAATCCCGCTTCCGGTCTCCAGATCTACACCTGATCTTGGATGTCCTACCTGCACGGCACGATGTGCGCCATGACGACGCACCACCCAACCACCCGCCGCCTGGTTTATGGCCACGCGCAACTGCACGACTGCCTCGCCTTCGCCGACGCGAACACCGCTGCCCAGGAGGCCGAGGAGATCAAGGCGCTCGCCCCCGCCCGTACCTGAGGAGAAGCCCGCCAGGTCCAGATGACCCACCTGTCGAATCCTGCTGGCCCAGATGAACACTTCCCCGACGAGGATCCCGCCGACAACGAGCCGTTCGAGATCAACGAGCTGAACTCGGTCGCGGAGGGGGACTGGCCCCCGATGGTCACGGAGCGGGCCTTCAAGCTGCTCCCCGAGGACCTGCAGGACCGGTTCGGCGAGCGCCGGTTCACCGCGCTCAACGGGGACTACCTGGAGATCCCGGTCGACCGCGAGGGTGGGCTGGTGGCGGAGCTGCGCGAGCGCGGTTACGAGGTCAGCCGCGATGACGAGCTCATCAACGTGCTCGACGGCCGCAGCTTCAGCCCGCTCGGCTGAGCGTCTCCCTCCTCCCATCGGCGGCGCCTGGTTCGTCGGCGGAACCCGGATGGAACCGGAGGAATCAGGGCGGCGGTGAGGTCTGCTCCTCGCTCCCGGTGGTCCGCCTTCAGGCTAGCGGGCCACCAGAGTCTGGCCGATCGAGGATCGTGTGGACCTCGTCGGGGTTCAGGCCAACGCGTCCGACCCGGGCGGCAGTCGGCGCTCACGCACCTGTCACGGAAGCAACGACGCCAATCGGGTAGATCCTGCGCCCTGATGCTCGCTGCCGTCCCATGCCCGTTGCGCACAGTCGATCATCGTCATTAGCCTCTCCCCATGCCCGAGATCTTTCAGATGGATCGCGTCGATCGGATCGCCGACATCCTCTACGGCGTTGCCGTCGCGGAGGGCCTCATCGGCTACGGCCCGCTGGCAAAGCGCGTCGGTCTTCAGGCGAACTTCCTGAGCCAGCCGCTGGCCCAGGTGTCGGAGCGGGCCGCTGAACGAGGCGACCCGATCTGGAGCGCGCTCGTGGTCGGCAAGGACACCCGCCGGCCGCACGAGGGCTTCTACACGCTCGCCCGCCGGCTGCGCAGCGAGTACGCAACCCTCGACGACGAGGTGCTGTGGCAGAAGGAGCGCGAACGCTGCTACGCCGCAGCGCGCTGACGGCATCTGCGTAGGGCGGCGAGCCCGCCGGCGCCCCGGCACCACGGCCCGGAGGACGGGTACGCCGTCGACGACCCCTGCGACATCACCGACGTGGGCACAGTCGTGGCCGGTACTGGCTCCGATGGTCACGACCGGGCGTTCGACGTGCTACCGCAGGACCTGCAGGACCGGTACGCCACACTCGTGTTCACGGTTCACACCAAGTGAGTACTTGAGGGTTCCTGGCTGCGAGGGTGGACTGGTATCACGCTCACCGGCGGCGCTTGTTCAGGCTCGGCAGGCCGCCGGACACGGTCCGGACGGTGCCGTCCGGGTTGCTCCGGCCCGGCTTTTGTAGGGCCTCGGCGACCCGCCGTCCGGCGAGGTCGGAGGCACTCAGGTTGACGACGACCCGGTCCGATCGCTGCCAGCTCCGCAGCCGGGCTCGAGCTTGCTCGCTGTCGGCGAGGCCGGTCAACGTGCGGATGGCTGGCATCGCCCTGGACGGGTCGGCGAGCAGCAACTGGGCGACGTCGGCGGGGCTCAGCCTGCGCGGTGACACGCCGCCCACCGCAACGAGGGAGGCGTGGATCTGCCCGTTTTGAAGCCATAGCCACACCTGCGTCTTGCCATCGCCAGCCCGCATCACCGGCGTCGTGGAGGCGGTAGCCGAGCTGGGCGATGGCGTCGGTGAGACTCGACCGGTCCGGCCGGTGGGGGCGGGTTTCGTCGCCGGCTCGGCCGAGAGGTGGGCGCTCAGGGCGGCCGGCGGTTGCGCTCGGCGCCGCGACTGTGGCGGGACGTCCGCAGGTGGGCGGGGCGAGGTCGCCCGTTCCGGCGGTGCCTCCTCGCCGGGCCGCGGGCGCTCGGTCGGCGCCGCTTGCCGCTGCCGCACGAACCGGCCGGCGTGCTCCCACTGCTCCGGTGTGAACCTGACCGGGATGACCTCGGTCAGGTGCGGTGCCGCCGGGTCGTGGACGGTGAGGTGAGCGCGTCGCTTCGCATGATCGGCTGCGGTGAGTGACCCGATGTCGAGGACCGCGGCCAGCGGTATCCACCTGATGTCCGCCTTCCGCCACGGCAGCAACCGCCGACGTCGGACGACAAGGTGCTCCCTCTCGAACCAGGCGTCCCACCGTGCCACCCCTACCACCTCCCGTGCTGCGCACGTTAATGGCCTGACGATCACCCCTGCACTCGGCGCAACGGCCAGGTGTCATGACAGTTCGTCGGGTTGCGTCAGCGGCGCAGGCGGCGGGAGCACTCGCCGTCGTGGCCGTCGCGGAGCACGCAACGCCGGCCGCCGGGCAGCCGCAGGTCGCAGAAGACCCGGTGGCGGAGGAACTGCCGGTCCTCCTCGGAGACGGTCGTTCTGACATTCCTCGATAACCCTGTGTGTTCGAAACCACGCGGGTGATCGGGTATCGGAGGTGGCCGGGTGGATCTCGAGTCGCTCGTACGATCGCTCGGGCGCGAGTCGACGCTCACGGTCCAGTCCTCCGAGGAGCTCGCCGCGGAGGTGCGCCGACAGGCCGAGAAGGCCGAGGACCGCGAGGCGTACCGGTACACCAAGGCGCTGTCACCGGTGGGGGTCGGCCCGGGTGTTCACCAGCCCGGCGCAGGTGCTGCACGAGTTGGGCGTGGCCACGACGTTCCTGACCGCCTCGCCCCTGGCCCAGGTGGCCCGGCACTGGGCGCACGTGCGCTACTGCGCGACGCTGACCGCGCGCAACGGCTGTCTCGCCCAGTCCCCGCACGCGGGCAACGTGGTCTATCACCACAAGGTGGCGCAGTCCGAGCAGTTGGGCATCGGGCTGGCGCTGGTGGTCGCGAAGAGGGTGCTGCGCCGGCAGCACCCGAACTGGGTTTTCCACGCCGTCGACGCGGAGGTGGCGTTGAAGGCCGGCTTCCTCGACGGCGTCGGCGAGGTCGACACCGCGTCGAAGACCAAGAAGCGGCCGGACTACATCCTGCTCGGGCACCACAGCTCCGGCCGGCGCAGCGGCGTGAAGATCGTGATCCTGGAGTGCAAGGGCACCCACAAGTCGCCGACCTTCGCGTACGAGCAGTTGGCGCGGGCGGTCGTGCAGGTCGACGCGCTGCGGGTGGCCGGGCGCTGCCAGCCGTCGCTGATGGTGGCGTCGTACCTGACCGCAAGCCGGATCACGTCGTACGTCCTCGATCCGCCGGGTGACGGCGAGCTGTGGTCCGGCGCGGACGACGACCTGGACGAGTTGCTGCGTGCGGCCCCCGACGACCAGGACTGGCGGGCCCGGTCGGCGGTCCCCGACGACGCCCGCGCCGGGGAGGTTCCCACCGACGGCGCTCTCCCCGCCGGCCGGCACGCAGGTGCCGCTCGCCGGGGAGCCGCCGCCCGGCGCGCCCGACGTGTTCGACATCCCCGCCGAGCGACGCGGCTGGTTCACCCAGATCCTGACGCGGGCGGTGGCGGCGACCACGCTGCTCTTCTCGGGCGACAACGGGGCGGCCCGCGGGTATGCCACGCCCCGGCAGCGCGGGGAGCCGGCGGCGCCGGCGCAGGATGCCCTGTTCGAGCCGGATCTGCCGTGGGCGTCAAACACCGCCCAGACGCTGCCGCTGCGCGACGGCCTGCGCGCCGAGGGCAGCCGCTACCTCGCGCCGCTGCCCGGCGGCCGGACGCTGGAGGTGTTCCGGGGCGTGGAGAGCGAGCTGTACCGGCATCTCGCGGAGGGCCGGATCGGCCAGTACCTGCGGACGGCACCGCGAATCTTCGACAGGTGGTCGGCGTCGCGCAGACAGGGCGAGGTCCTCTCCCTGAGCCGGGACGGCACCGTCCTCGTCGTCCGCGCTGCCGACAAACAGCGTTGACACTTGCACCAAGCTGCCCGGCGCTGTCAACCATTCGTTGCCCGAGCGCGACGAATGGCCCTGTCGGACCGCGTCGACTACCACCTAACATCGAGTTTCCTGCATGCCGCGTTAACCCTCGCCGGGTCGTTTCGCGGGTGATTCCTTGCGCCGACGGCAGCGGAGGGCAGCGTGGTAATCAAGCGCACCGTCAACGACTGGTACGCCAACGCGGAGGGGCGAGGTTCGAGCGATTTCCGGCACGACTGGGAGAACGACGACCTGCCCGACCGGACGCCCGACGTCTGGCTCGACCGACTTCAGTCCAAGGGCCGCGCCGCCACCACCAGTCCGGCGCGTCAACGCGCGCCCAGGTCCGCCCCGGCCGGCCCGAATCATCGAAGCAGACCCAGGCAGCAGGAATTGGCGGACGCCGCCCGCGCGCTGAAGGCGCGAATGCGCGGTATCAAGGACACGACAATCGCCCGGCATCTTGCGCAGAGCGGCTGGCCCGGGGTCTCCGCCGACCAGGTCCGAGCGGCGCTGCGTGCCTACCCCGCACAGACCGGGAAACCGCCGGCACCGAGTCCCTCGGCGCCGCGAAGAGTCGAACCCGTCAAGAAGAAGCAGCAGTCGTACGGCACCATCACCATAATCAGTCCACCCACCGCGACCCGGAAGCCAGCGAGCAACGATGGGGCTGTCTCTGTGCCACAGGCGCTCGCCAAGGTGGCTCACGCCGCCCAGGCCAGGCACCCGCAGCTCGGCATCAAGCGGCTGACCAAGGAGGTACGCAAACGCGGCTGGCCGATGGTCACCCAGGAGCAGGTACAAGCGGCCCTCCTCGCGCACCCCCTTCCGCCGCGAACCGGCCCCTCGCTTCGCAGCCTGCCGGCTCCGGTGTCGCGTCCGGTCGAGCGTGCACCTCATCCGGATGCCTGCTTCGCGTGCGGGGTGGTCCCGTCACTTCTGGGAATGTGCCGCTGCTCCTGAAACCAGCGGCTCACACTCCAACGTCACTTGATCTTCGGGCTGGCGCCGTGAGCGAACCGGTTCGGGCAGAGGGTGCAAAGAGCTCGGTGTCATCGGTGGGTAGCTGGCCCCGATGGGCGTGTGGGGATGCTCTCGACATCGGTAGCCTCGGTCGATGGACTACGAGCGCGCACGCGCACGTGCCTTGCGCAGTGCGACCGGAAACTTCAACCGCTCGCTGGCCATGATGCGCAGCCGTGATCCGCAGGCGATGGAGGACGGGTTCGCGCTACTGCGGGACACGGCTCGACAGCATGTCCAGGAGTTGCTCGACGCGTACGGTCAGGAGGCTGACTACCGGACCCGGTTCCTGCTTCTGGAGCTCATCGGAGAGACTCGGTCGGCTCAGGCGTTCGAGGTGCTGGCCGCGGAGCTGCTGAACGACGACGAGATGTTCAGCTCAAGGGCGGAACGTGGGCTGCGCCTTCTGGACACCAGGGAGGCTCGACGACTGCTGTGGCAGCACCGGAACAACCGATCTGGATTTCCAGGACCTGATTCGATGCGCTGATCTGGACGAGCAGAGGCTGCGAGCGCGTCCGACACCGTAGGGGTGCCCGAATCACATCGGCTCGCCGCACTTCGTACCGTCGATTATGTTGGCGGGCCGGTGGCGCCCGCCTGCCGGCGGCGCTCGTCGGCCGGCGGCGCTCGTCGGCCGGCGGCGCTCGTCGGCCGGCGGCGCTCGTCGGCCGGCGGCGCTCGTCGGCCGGCGGATGCGACCGGCGTTTCAGTCCTGGTAGTACTCGGCCCCCAGGTGGGTGATCTGCTCCTCGCCCATCAGCCAGCGGAGGGTGTTCTTCAGCTTGGTCTGTTGGATGAACAGGTCGTGCTCGGGATAGACGCTGGGCGCATGCTGCGGGTCCTTGAAGTAGAACGACAGCCACTCCTGCACGCCCCTGAGCCCCGCTCGCTGGGCCAGGTCCGTGAAGAGCACCAGGTCGAGCACCAGAGGAGCAGCCAGGATCGAGTCACGGCACAGGAAGTCGACCTTGATCTGCATCGGATAGCCGAGCCAGCCGACGATGTCGATGTTGTCCCAGCCCTCCTTATGGTCGCCGCGAGGCGGGTAGTAGTTGATGCGTACCTTGTGGTAGAAGTCGCCGTAGAGTTCGGGGTGGAGGTTCGGCTGCAGGATGTGCTCCAGCACGCCGAGCTTGGACTTTTCCTTGGTGCGGAAGCTGTCGGGGTCGTCCAGCACCTCGCCGTCGCGGTTACCCAGGATGTTGGTCGAGTACCAGCCCTGAAGCCCGAGCATGCGGGCCTTCAACATCGGCGCCAGCACGGTCTTCAGAAGGGTCTGCCCCGTCTTGAAGTCCTTGCCTCCGATCGGCACGCCGGCGGTGTGGGCGAGTTCCGTGAGTGCCGGCATGTCGGTGGTGAGATTCGGTGCGCCGTTGAGGAACGGGACGCCCTCGGTGAGCGCCGCGTACGCGTAGAGCATCGAGGGCGTGACGCTGTCGTCGTCTGCGTCCATCGCGGCTTCGAACGTTGCCAGTCTCTGGTGGGCCGGGCCGGGCTCGATGTAGGTCTCGGTGGACGCGCACCAGATCACGACCAGCCGGTCGCAGGAGTGTTTCGCTCTGAACTCGCGGATGTCCCTGCGAATGGCCTCGGCCTGCTCCCGCTTGGTCGCTGCGGGCTTGACGTTGGTGCCGTCGAGTCGCCGCACGTAGCGCTGGTCGAAGACGGCCGGCATGGGCTCGATCTCCTTCAGCGCGGCTGCGATCGGTTCGATGTGGGCATAGCGGTCGAGCACACCGCACTTGAGCGCGGCCTCGTAGGCCGTGTCGGAGATCGGGTCCCAGGCACCGAAGACCAGCTGGTCGAGGCCGGCCAGCGGCACGAAGTCGCGAATGAGCGGCACCCGGTGCTCGGTCCGCGTGCCGAGGCGAATGGTGCCCATCTGGGTGAGCGAGCCGACAGGCTCAGCGAGGCCGCGCCTGATCAGCTCGACGCCGGCGATGAAGGTCGACGCCACGGCGCCGAGCCCAACTGTCAGGACGCCCAGCCTGCCGACGGCGGGCTCGATGTGGTGCTTCGATGTCTCCACGAAGTCTCCAGCCTCCAGGATGCTGCCGCGCTGACAGCTCGATTTCTGTTCGACGTCGTTCAGCGGGTGCTCGTGCGTCGGGTCGACATCCGCCGACGCTGGACTGTCGTGATCGAGGGCCGGGCAACCCGCTATCGCGGCCGGCGGGCTCGCGCCTGTGGTGACGATTCGCGCACGGAGCGGATCTCGCCGCCGAGTGCTGCGAGCCGCTGCAGGGTGTAGGAGGCGGCGTCGAAGGCCGTACAGCCGCGGTAGATCCGTCCGTAGTCGTCAAACAACTGCCCGATAAACTCGTTCTCCCCGACCTCCGCCGCGGTCCACCGGTCCCAGAGCACGTGCCGCACGGCCTCCGTCACGTCGGTGGCGGAGTCCTGGAAGACGATCTCGTAGCCCTGGTCGCGAAGCGCGCCGATCAGGTGCTCTGCCGCCTTGGCCTGCATGCCGTCCGCGAGTCGCCCGTCTTCGTACTCGATGCCGGGGAAGTCGATCGGCGCCCAGGCGAAGTCGTCCGGGCGCATGAACCTGAAGATGAACGTCCGGCGCAACGTCTCCTGGATGTGCTCGGCCAGCATCGCGCGCCGCCCCTGCCCGGGGCGCCGGCTCTCCCAGACACGGATCTCCTCGGCTCGTTCGGGATCCCAGCCCGCCATGCCGCCGACGACGACATCCGGTTCCGGAAACTCCGGGTACCGCAACCGCCACATGCTGACCGTCTTCGGCTCGACGCCGAACATGGCCGCGATGTCGGCCACGCTGAGCATCTCTCGCACCACGTGCCCTCCACCCCCTCCTTGTAGAACATCATCTACAAAGTAGCCCTCGAACACAGTTTGTCAACCACCTTCTACAAACCGAGGGTGATCAGGGCATGACGACGAGGGCCCTCAAAAGCGCCGGCGGGCGCGAACGGAGCACGGCCGGATTCGCCGTGAGCCCCGTCCGCGACCGGCCACCGCCGAACCGCTGGGGCAGTGAAGCAGTCCCAGCCGCATGGCGGTGTCGGTGAGGCGGACCGGGCGGGAGCAGCCGACATCCAGCGGCACACCACGCAGCGCCACCGTCCCGGGCGAGGCGTTGCGCGGCGGGCAGGTCGGCGGCGACCACGGGCAGGTGGATGGCGTACCGCTGAGTCATCCTGGTCGGCGCGTGCCTGGTCGGACCACCACCGTCTCGCCCGTGCCCGGACCGCCTGTCACCTGGGCCGGTCCTTTGTAGGAGACCCGGTAGGCAACCCGCCGCTGCGAAGGGTGCAGGAACACCCGCCAGGCGGCGAAGGGCTTGTCGAGGATCTCGGCGAGCTCGTCCGGGTTGGTGACCAAGGTGATCCGGCTATGGGTGTTGGCGATCGCGATTCCAGGCTTTCGGTTGGCTCTGGCGTCGCGTCCACCGGCCGGCGCTGGGCCACGACGTCGCGGTAGGCCTCGTCCGGCGTGAAGCCCTCGGCGAGGTACTGCAGCACCTCGAACTGGTCCTCGGGCAGCAGCGTGCCGATGCGTCCAGCTGCCGCTTGTCGATGATCGTGCGTACCGCCCGCAACACCTGGTCGTCGATGCCGAGGTGCCGCAGCACCGTATCGGAGTGCTTGGCGAACAGCAGAGTCGGCGCTTTCGCCGCGGCCTTCTCCAGCGCCGGGGTGAGTTGCTCGATCGCGACGACGTTGCCGACTTCCAGCGCCCGCGTCGCCGTGTTGACCGTGTAGGGCCGCTTCGCGGCCCAGGTGTACGCGTTGTCGTGCGGCACGATGTTAAGAGCGACCGGCGATAGGTGTTACCTGAGCCTGCGGGTGGTGGGGCGTGTGTCCCAGCGGTAGAGGGTGCGGGCGCGGTGGATGAGTTGACGG
>NZ_JBFAAF010000101.1:0-19957 GCF_040639595.1 Micromonospora sp. NPDC023814 | reverse complement strand
AGCACACCGGCGGTGTGCACCACACCCGCCAACCGGCCCGCCGCGGCGACCTCGGCGACCAGCCCGAACACCTGATCCCGGTCCGTCACGTCACAGGCCACCACCCGCACGGCAGCACCGAGCGCGGTCAACCGCGCCGACAACTCCCCAGCACCCGCAGCCTCCGGACCCCGCCGCGACACCAGCACCAGCGACCGCACACCCCACGACGACACCAGATGCTCAGCCACCAACGCGCCCAACGCACCCGTACCACCGGTCACCAGCACCGTGCCGTCGCCCACCACGTGGCCGCCGGCCGGCGCCGGGGTGACCGCACGCACCAGACGGGGCACGAACACCGCACCCGCCCGTGCCGCGACCTGACCGCCGTGCGCCACCGGCTCGTCGGCCACCGCAGCCAGGACGGCCAGCGTCCCGGCGTCCAGGTCGCCGTCGACGTCCCCGAGGACGATGCGCCCCGGGTGCTCGGACTGCGCCGACCGCAGCAGACCCCACACCGCCGCACCCGCCAGATCCGTGACCCGATCCTCGGCACCGACCGAAACCGCGCCCCGGGTCACCACCACCAGCCGCGAATCCGCCAGCACGTCGGCCGCCAGCCACGACCGCACGGTCGCCAGCACGGCCGACGCCGCCGCGCGTACCGCGTCCGGGACGGCGGCAGCCGGCGCGTCGACCGGCAGTACCAGCCCCGTCGGCGCGGCCACCTGACCGGCCTCGACCGCTGCGACGAGCGCCTCGACGTCCGGGAACGCCGGCAGGTCGGCGGGGGCCGGCGAGCCCACCAGCGCCCATCCGGAGACGTCCTCGGCGGCGGCGACCTCCTCGGCCTTCCAGGTGACCTCGAACATCGAGCGGGCCGCCGCGTTCGCCGCGGCCACGCCGGTCAGTTCGCGCAGCGCCAGCGAGTCGACCGACACCACGGCGGCGCCCGACTCGTCACACGCGACCAGCCGCACCGTCGTACCCACACGCGTCAGGCGGACCCGCAGCACGCGCGCACCCGAGGCGTGCACCTGCACACCCTCGAACGCGAACGGCACCCGCGCCCCACCCGACTGCTCCGAACCGGGCAGCAGCCCGATCGGGTGCAGGGCGGCGTCCAGCAGCGCCGGGTGCACCCCGAACCGGGCGGCCTCCGTCGCCGCCTCGTCCGGCAGGACCACCTCGGCGTACACGTCGTCCGCGGCGGTCCATACCCGGCGCAGCCCCTGGAACACCGGCCCGTACGCCAGACCGTGCTCCGCCAGCGTCGGATACCAGCCCGCGAGGTCCATCTCGACGCCGCCGACGGGGGGCCACTCCCCCACGCCGGGCTCGTCGGCCGACGCGGGCTCCAGCACACCCTCCGCGTGCTGGACCCACTCGGCCTCGGGGTCGCCCTCGGTCTGGGAGTGCACCGCCACGACCCGGGTGCCCGCCTCGTCGGCCGCGCCGACGCGCACCTGCACCCGCACGCCGCCGGTCTCGGGCAGCACCAGCGGCGCGGCGATCGTCAGCTCGCGTACCCGCGACGCGCCCACCTCGTCGCCGGCCCGCACCGCCAGCTCCACCAGCGCCGTGCCGGGCACGACGACCACGCCGGAGACGGCGTGGTCGGCGAGCCAGGCGTGGGTGGCGAGCGACAGCCGGCCGGTCAGCACGGCCATGTCGGCGCCGGCGACGGTGACCGCCGCGCCGAGCAGCGGGTGCCCGGCCACGCCCAGGCCGGCGCCGGACACGTCGGCGGTACGCGCCTGACCCGCGCCGAGCCAGTACCGCTCGTGCTGGAAGGCGTACGTCGGCAGGTCGACGCGGGTGGCGCCGGAGTCGGTGAACCACTGCGGCCAGGTCACCGGGACGCCGTGGACGTGCAGCTCGGCCAGCGCGGCCAGCAGCGTCTGCGGGGCGTCACGGTCCCGGCGCTGGAGGGCCACCGCGAGCGCGTCGTCGGCGAGCAGGTCGGCGTTCATCGCGGTCAGGACGCTCTGCGGGCCGACCTCGAGGAAGATGTCGACCCCGGCGGCGCGCAGGGCGGCGACGCCGTCGGCGTACCGGACGGCTTCCCGGACGTGGCGGACCCAGTATTCGGCGCGGGTGATCTCCTGCGGGTCGGCGAGCGCCCCGGTCAGGTTCGACACGACCGGCACCAGCGGTGCCCGGAACGTCAGCCCCGCCAGGACCGTGCGGAACTCGTCGAGCATCGGCTCCATCAGCGGGCTGTGGAACGCGTGGCTCACCGTCAACCGGCGGGTCCGGACGCCCCGGTCCTGCCAGGTCCGCTCGATGCCGTCGAGGGCCTCGACGTCACCGGAGACCACCACGGCCGCCGGCCCGTTGACGGCCGCGATGCCCACCCGGTCGTTCAGTCCGGCGATCGACTCCGCCACAGCCGCCTCGGCAGCGGCCACAGCGAGCATCCCACCGCCGGCCGGAAGCGCCTGCATCAACCGGCCCCGCGCCGCCACCAACGCGCACGCGTCCGCCAGGGACAGCACCCCGGCCACGTGCGCGGCCGTGATCTCACCGATCGAGTGGCCGCCCACGAAGTCCGGCACCACACCGAACGACTCCACCAGCCGGAACAACGCCACCTCGACCGCGAACAACCCGGCCTGCGTGAACACCGTCTGGTCCAGCAACGCCGCCTCGGCCGTGCCCGGCTCCGCGAACAGCACCTCCCGCAACGGACGCGGCAACAGCGGATCGAGCTGCGCACACACCTCGCCCAACGCCGCGGCGAACACCGGGAAGCGGGCCGCCAGTTCTCGGCCCATGCCGGCGCGCTGCGCGCCCTGGCCGGAGAAGAGCACGGCCAGTTGGGTACGCGCCGCGCCGGTGCCGGTGACCACGGCGCCGGACGACTCACCGGCGGCGAGGGCGCGCAGCCCGGCCAGCAGCTCGTCCCGGTGCGTCGCGGTGACCACCGCGCGGTGCTCCAGCACCGCCCGGCTGACCGCCGACGACCAGCCGACGTCGACGGGGCGCAGGTCCTCGTCGGCGGCGATCCAGCGGGCCCAGCGATCCGCCTGCGCCGCGACGGCGGCCTCGGACCGGGCCGACAGCAGCACCGGGGCCGGCACCGGCTCGGCGGCGGGTTCGTCACCGTTGGCCGGCCCGCCGGCGGCCCGGGTGGGTTCCGCCTCGGCGGGCGGCTGCTCGATGATCACGTGCGCGTTGGTGCCGCTGACGCCGAACGACGAGATCGCCGCGCGCCGGGGCCGGTTCGCCGCCGGCCAGTCGCGCGCCTCGGTGAGCAGGGAGACGGCTCCGGCGCTCCAGTCGATGTGCGGGGATGGCTCGTCCACGTGCAGCGTCGAGGGCAGCACGCCGTGCCGCATCGCCATGATCATCTTGATGATCCCGGCCGCCCCGGCCGCGGCCTGGGTGTGGCCGATGTTCGACTTGATCGAGCCGAGCCACAACGGCGGGCGTCCCTGCCGGTCCTGCCCGTACGTCGCCAGCAGCGCCTGCGCCTCGATCGGGTCACCGAGGGTGGTGCCCGTGCCGTGCGCCTCGACGGCGTCCACGTCGGCGGGCGACAGGCGGGCGTTGGCGAGAGCCTGCCGGATCACCCGCTGCTGCGACGGGCCGTTCGGGGCGGTCAGCCCGTTCGACGCGCCGTCCTGGTTCACCGCGCTGCCGCGCACCACCGCCAGGATCCGCCGGCCCTCCCGCTGCGCGTCGGAGAGACGCTGCACCAGCAGCACGCCGACGCCCTCGCTCCAGCCCGTGCCGTCGGCAGCGGCGGCGAACGACTTGCACCGGCCGTCCTGCGACAGCCCGCGCTGGCGGGAGAACTCGATGAACGTGCCGGGGGTGGCCATGACGGTCACGCCGCCGGCCAGGGCCAGGTCACACTCGCCGCTGCGCAGCGCCTGCACCGCCAGGTGCAGCGCCACCAGGCTGGACGAGCACGCGGTGTCCACGGTGACCGCCGGCCCCTCCAGGCCGAACGTGTACGCCACCCGCCCTGACAGCACGCTGCCGGAGGTGCCGGTGCCGAGGTAGCCGCCCACGCCCTCGGGAAGGTCCTGCACGCCCGAGGCGTAGTCGTGGTACATCAGCCCGGCGAACACGCCGGTCCGGCTGCCGCGCAGCCGCTGCGGGTCCAGGCCCGCCGACTCGAACGTCTCCCACGAGGTCTCCAGCAGCAGCCGCTGCTGCGGGTCCATGGCCAGGGCCTCGCGCGGCGAGATGCCGAAGAAGCCGGGGTCGAACTCGGCCGCCCCGTACAGGAAGCCGCCGTGCCGCGTGTACGACGTCCCGGGGTTGTCCGGGTCGGGGTGGAAGAGCCGGTCGAGGTCCCAGCCCCGGTCGGTCGGGAACTCGCCGATGCCGTCGGAGCCGTCGGCGACCAGGTCCCACAGTTGCTGCGGGTTCGTCACGCCGCCCGGGTAGCGGCAGGCCATGCCCACGATGGCGATGGGCTCGTCGACGGTCGTCGCCCGCACGGCCTGCTGCTGGTCGGCGACCTGGCCGGACAGCTGCTCGTACAGGTGGTCGGAGAGGGCGCCAGGGGTCGGGTAGTCGAAGACGAGCGTCGAGGTGAGCCGCAGCCCGGTCGCGCCGTTGATGCGGTTGCGCAGCTCCACCGCGGTGAGCGAGTCGAAGCCCAACTCCCGGAACGCCCGGTCCGCCGGCACCTGCTCGGCGCCGCTGTGGCCGAGGACCTGCGCGACCAGTCCGCGCACGAGCAGGTCGACCTGCGTCCGCGCCTCCTGCGGGTCGAGCCCGGCCAGCCGGTCGGCCCAGCCCCCGGTGCCGGAGCGGCGGCGCTTCGCGGCCGACCCCACCAGGGTCCGCAGCATCGGGGGTACACGGCCCGCGGCGGTCTGCGCCCGCATGGCGGGCAGGTCGACCACCGCCGGGACCAGCGCCGCCCCGCCGTGGGCCAGGGCGGCGTCCCACAGCCCGAGACCGACCTGGGCGGTCATCGGGACCAGGCCGGACCGGCTGACCCGGGCCCGGTCGGTGTCGTTGATCGACGCGGCCATCCCGTCGGTGTCCCACATGCCCCACGCGAGGCTGACCGCGGGCAGCCCGCGCTGCGCCCGCACCTGGGCGAGGGCGTCCAGGAAGGCGTTGCCGGCGGCGTACGCGGCCTGGCCGGGAGAGCCGAGCACCCCGGCGACGGAGGAGAACAGCGCGAACAGGTCGAGGTCGAGGTCGGCGGTCGCCTCGTGCAGCCACCAGCCCGCCGTGACCTTCGGCGCCAGCACGTCCGCCAGCCGGTCGGCGGTGATTCCGCTGACCACGCCGTCGTCCAGGACACCGGCGGTGTGCACGACGCCGGCCAGCCGGTCCTCGGCGGTGACCGCCCGGACCAGCTCGCCGACCCGCGCACGGTCGGTGACGTCGGCCGCGACCACGCGGACGGCCGCGCCCAGCGCAGTCAGCCGCTCCACCAGCTCGTCGGCGCCGGCGGCCGCCGGGCCCTGCCGGGAGACCAGCACGAGCGAGCGCACGCCGTACGCGGTGACGAGGTGCTCGGACACCAGGGCGCCCAGCGATCCGGTGCCCCCGGTCACCAGGACGGTCCCCCGGTCGAGGGTCGCCGGGGCCGGTGCGCCGCCGGCGGCGCGGACCAGCCGGGGCAGGTACGGAATGCCGGCCCGCACCGCGAGCTGCCCGCCGACACCCGGGTCGTCGGCGGCGCCGGCGAGCAGGGTCAGCGCGTCGACGTCCAGGTCGGCGCCCGGCTCCAGGTCGGCCAGCACGATCCGGCCGGGGTGCTCCGACTGCGCCGAGCGCAGCAGGCCCCACACCGCCGCCCCGGCCACGTCGGTGACGCGGTCGTCCGGGCCGGCGGCCACCGCGCCGCGGGTCACCACGACCAGCCGCGAGTCTGCCAGGGTGTCGGTGGCCAGCCACGCCTGCACGGCGCCGAGGACGTCCGCCGTCACCGACCGCACCGCGGCGGGCACGTCCGTCTCGGGCCGCGCCGCGGGGACCGGCAGCAGCAGCGCCGCCGGGGTGGCGGCGGTCCCGTCCGTCATGGCCGTGGCCAGCGTCGCCACGTCGGCGTACGCGGGGAGCTGCGGCGCGCCGTCGACCGGGCGGTCACCGAGGACGACCCAGCCGTACCCGCCGTCGGGCGCGGTGATCTGCTCGGGCTGCCAGGACACCTCGAACAGGGAGCGGTGGGCCTCGTTCGGAGCCGCCACCGCCCCGGCCATCTCGCGCAGCGTCAGCGAATCCACCGACACCACCGGCGCGCCCGTCTCGTCGACGGCGACCAGCCGCACGGAACTGCCGGACGCGGTCAGGCGCACCCGCAGCGTCCGCGCCCCGACCGCGTGGACCTGCACGCCCTCGAACGCGAACGGCACCCGAGCCCCGCCGCCCGTCTCGTCGGCGGGCAGCAGCCCGACGGGGTGCAGGGCGGCGTCCAGCAACGCCGGGTGCACGCCGAACCCGGCCGGCTCCCCGGCCGCCTCGTCCGGGAGGGCGACCTCGGCGAACACCGTGTCCGCTGCGGTCCACGCCCGGCGCAGCCCCCGGAAGACGGGCCCGTAGGAGAGCCCGTGCTCGGCCACCGTCTCGTACCAACCGGTGACGTCCACCTCGGTCGCTCCCGGCGGCGGCCACGCGCCCACGGTGGGCTCGTCGCCCGTCGGGGCGCCGACGAGGCCGTCGGCGTGCCGGGTCCAGCCCGACTCCGGGTCGTCCTCGGGCTGCGAGTGCACGGTCACCGAGCGACTGCCGGTCCCGTCGACGGGACCCACCCGGACCTGCACCCGCACTCCGCCGCCGGTGGCGGGCAGCACGAGCGGGGCGAGCACCGTCAGCTCACGGACGCGGGACGCGCCAACCTCGTCGCCCGCCCGGACGACGAGGTCCACCAGGGCGGTGCCGGGCACCACCACGGCACCGGACACGACGTGGTCGGCGAGCCACGGGTGGGTCGTCACCGACAGCCGGCCGGTCAGCACCACCATGTCCTCGCCGGCGACCGAGACGGTCGCGCCGAGCAGCGGGTGCCGCGCGACACCGAGGCCCGCCCCCGAGACGTCGGCCGACTGGCCGGCCGGCGGCAGCCAGTACCGCTCGCGGTGGAAGGCGTAGGTGGGCAGGTCGACGCGGCGTGCGCCGCTGTCGGCGAACCACTGCCGCCAGGTCACCGGCACGCCGTGCACGTGCAGCTCGGCCAAGGCGTGCAGCAGGGCGTGCGCCTCGGGCCGGTCCTTGCGCTGTGCCGGCACGGCCAGCACGGTGTCGTCGTCGGGCAGGATGTCCGCCGCCATCGCGGTCAGCACACTCTGCGGACCCACCTCCAGGAAGGTGTCCACCCCGGCGGCGCGCAGCGCGGTGACGCCGTCGGCGTACCGGACGGCCTCGCGGACGTGCCGCACCCAGTAGTCGACGGTGCGGATTTCGTCGGCGTCCGCGAGCGCACCGGTCACGTTGGACACGACCGGCAGCAGCGGCGCGGCGAACGTCAGCCCGTCGAGGACCGTACGGAACTCGGCCAGCATCGGCTCCATCAGCGGACTGTGGAACGCGTGGCTGACGGTGAGCCGACGGGTCCGGGCGCCCCGGCCCCGCCAGAACTGCTCCACCTCGTCGAGGGCGTCGACGGCCCCGGACACCACGATCGACCTCGGCCCGTTGACCGCCGCGATGCCCACGCGGTCGGTCAGCCCGGCGATCGACTCGACCACGGCCGCCTCGTCGGCGGCAACCGCCAACATCCCGCCGCCGGCCGGCAGGGCCTGCATCAGCCGACCCCGCGCCGCGACCAGCGCGGCGGCGTCCGCCAGGGACAGCACGCCGGCCACGTGCGCGGCGGTGATCTCACCGATCGAGTGACCGGCGAGCATGTCCGGCACGACGCCGAACGACTCGACCAGGCGGAACAGGGCCACCTCGACCGCGAACAACCCGGCCTGCGTGAACACCGTCTGGTCCAGCAACGCCGCCTCGGCCGTGCCCGCCTCGGCGAACAGCACCTCCCGCAACGGACGCGGCAGCAACGGATCCAGCTGTGCGCACACCTCGTCCAACGCCGCCGCGAAAACGGGGTACTCGGCCGACAGCTCGCGGCCCATGCCGGCACGCTGCGCGCCCTGACCCGAGAACAGCAGCGCGACCTGGCCCCGCTGCCCGCCGGGGCCGAAGGCCACACCGGCCGAGGGCTCGCCCGCCGCCACGGCTTCGAGGCCCGCCAGCAGCTCGGCCCGGGTCGCACCGGACACGACCGCGCGGTGCTCCAACACCGACCGCGACGTCACCGACGACCACGCCACGTCCAGCGGGCGCAGGGTCGCGTCCCCGCTCAGCCACGCCGCCCAGCGGCCGGCCTGCGCCGACAGCCCGGCCGCGTCGCGGGCCGAGAGCAGCACCGGCGCCACCGCCGGCGTCCGGGGCGGTTCGCCGCCGGCGTCCGGCTCGTCCCCGGCAGGCGGGGCGGGCGGCTGTTCCAGGATGAGGTGGACGTTCGTACCGCTGATGCCGAACGACGACACGGCGGCCCGGCGCGGCCGGTCCACGGCCGGCCAGGGACGGGCCTCGGTCAGCAGGGACACCGCGCCGGCGGACCAGTCCACGTGGGGGGTCGGCTCGTCGAGGTGCAGGGTCGACGGGAGCAGGCCGTGCCGCATCGCCTGCACCATCTTGATCATGCCGGCGACGCCGGCGGCGGCCTGGCTGTGGCCGATGTTCGACTTGATCGAGCCGAGCAGCAGCGGCCGGTCGGCGGGCCGGTCCTGCCCGTACGTGGCCAGCAACGCCTGCGCCTCGATCGGGTCACCGAGGACGGTGCCGGTGCCGTGCGCCTCGACGGCGTCCACGTCGGCGGTGCTCAGGCGGGCGTTCGCGAGGGCCTGCCGGATCACCCGCTGCTGGGCCGGCCCGTTCGGGGCGGTGAGGCCGTTGGACGCGCCGTCCTGGTTCACGGCGCTGCCGGCGATCACGGCGAGCACCTGGCGGCCCTCGCGCCGGGCGTCGGAGAGCCGCTGGACCAGCAGCACGCCGACGCCCTCGGACCAGCCGGTGCCGTCGGCGTCGGCGGCGAAGGACTTGCAGCGCCCGTCCGGGGCGAGGCCGCCCTGGCGGGAGAACTCGACGAACGCGCCCGGGGTCACCATGACGGTGACGCCGCCGGCCAGCGCCAGGTCGCACTCGCCGCCGCGCAGCGCCTGGGCGGCCAGGTGCACCGCCACCAGGGACGACGAGCAGGCGGTGTCGACCGTGACCGCCGGGCCCTCCAGGCCGAAGGTGTACGACACCCGGCCGGAGATGACGCTGTGCGCGCCGCCGGTGAGCTGGTATCCCGCCAGTTCGGCGGGCGTGTCGGTGGTGCCGTACCCCGACGGGGAGGCGCCGACGAAGACGCCGGTACGGCTGCCGCGCAGCTCGTCCGGGTCGATTCCGGCCTGCTCCATGGCCTCCCAGGACGCCTCCAGCAGCAGCCGCTGCTGCGGGTCCATGGCGACCGCCTCGCGGGGCGAGATGCCGAAGAAGCCGGGGTCGAACGCGGTGGCGCCGTCGACGAAGCCGCCCTCGCGGGTGTGCGACACCGGCCGCCCGTCGGCGTCGACGGCCAGCAGCCGGCCCATGTCCCAGTTCCGGTCCTCGGGGAAGCCGCTGATCCCGTCGCGCCCGGTGGCGACGAGGTCCCAGAGGTCGTCCGGGTTGGCGACGCCGCCCGGGTACCGGCAACTCATGCCGACGATGACGATGGGGTCGTCGTCCACCGGCCCGGCGGGACCCCAGGTGGTGACGGTGTCGACCTCGTGCAGGCGCAGCGCCGCCGACAGGTGGTCGGCGAGGGCGGCCGAGTTCGGGTAGTCGAAGACCAGCGTGGTGGGCAGGGTGAGCCCGGTGGCGGTGCCGAGCCGGTTGCGCAGCTCGACCGCGGTCAGCGAGTCGAAGCCCAGTTCCTTGAACGCCCGGTTCGCCTTGACCAGCTCGGTGCCGGAGTGGCCAAGCACCGCGGCGGTGTGCGTCCGCACGAGGTCGGTCAGGTGCCGGTCCTGCTCGGCGCGGGGCAACGTCAGCAGGTGCTGCCGCAGCCCGCCGCCGGCGGCGTCCTCCGGTTCCCCGTCGACCACGCGCAGGGCGTCCCGGGCCTCGGCGATGTCGTCGAGCAGGGGGCGGGGGCGGGCGGCGGCGAACGCCGGGGTGAACAGGGACCAGTCGACGTCCGCCACGGTCACCGACGGCACGGACCGACCGACCGCGCTGCGCAGCGCGTACACGGCCTGGGCCGGGGACATCGGGCTGAGGCCGCGCCGGGCCAGCAGCTCCTGTCCCTCGCCGCTGGCCATCCCGCCCTCGGCCCAGGGTCCCCAGGCGACGGCGGTGGCGGCCAGTCCGCGGGCCCGGCGCCGCTCGGCGAGGGCGTCGAGGAAGGCGTTGCCGGCGGCGTACGCGGCCTGTCCGCCGCTGCCCCAGATCCCGGCGATGGAGGAGAACAGCACGAACGCGTCGAGCGGCCGGTCGCCCAGCAGCTCGTCCAGGTGCACCGCGCCGGCGATCTTGCCGTCCAGCACCTCGGCCAGCCCGGCCAGGTCGGTGTCCGCCAGCATGGTCAGCTGGCCCACCCCGGCGGCGTGCACCACCGCCGTCAGCGGCGCCGGGTCCGCGTCGATGTCGCGCAGCAGCGCCTCGACCCGGGCGCGGTCGGCCATGTCGGCGGCGACCAGGGTCACCCGGGCGTCGAGCCCGGTCAGCTCGTCGCGCAGCTCCGCCGCCCCCGGGGCGCGATCGCCCCGGCGGCTGGTGAGCACGACGTGGTCCGCGCCGTTGGCCGCGACCCAGCGGGCCACGTGGGCGCCGAGCGCCCCGGTCCCACCGGTGATCAGCACCGTGCCCGACGGCTGCCAGCGCTCGACCGCGCCCACCGCCGCCGGCGTGGCGCGGACCAGTCGCCGCACGAACACACCGGAGGGTCGTACGGCGACCTGGTCCTCGTGGCCGCCGCCGGTCAGGACGCCCACCAGGTGGTCCCAGTCGGCCCGGTCGGGCCCGTCGGGCAGGTCGACCAGGCCGCCCCAGAGCTGCGGGTGTTCCAGTCCGGCGACCCGGGCCAGACCCCACAGGCCGCCCTGGGCGACGCTGCGGACCGGGTCCCCGTCGCCGGTGCCGACCGCGCCCCGGGTGACCGTCCACAGCGGTGCCGCGATGTCCGCGCCGTGCAGGGCCTGCACCAGCGCCATCGTGGCGGCCGTGCCGAGCGGCACCGCCGGCTGGCCGGGGTGCGGCGCGTCCAGCAGGCCCAGCAGGGACACGATGCCGGAGAACCGCCGATCCCCGACGGCCTCGGCTACCCGCGACGTCACGTCGTCGCGTTCCGCGAGCGGGTCCACCGCCAGCCGGGACACCTCGCCGCCCGCGGCGGCCAGCGCGCCCGCGAGCGCCTCGGCCCATTCCGTCACCGGCGTCTCGCCGACCGGTTCGACCAGCAGCCAGCCGCCCACCGGGGTGACCGGAGTCGGGGCGGTGGTCCGCTTCCACACCACCCGGTACGACCAGCCGTCGACGACCGCGTCCCGCAGCCGCGCCTTGCGCCAGGACGACAGGACCGGCAGGGCCGGGGCCAGGACGTCCAGGGCGGCGGCGTCGAACTGCGCCGCCAGGGCGGCCACGTCGGACCGCTCCACCGCGGACCAGAACTCGACGTCCACCACGTCGGGGCTGACCGGGCCGGTGGCCGACACCGGCATCTGCTCGGGCCAGTATCGCTGCCGCTGGAACGCGTACGTGGGCAGGGCGACGGGGCTCGCGTCGGCGCCGGTGTAGACGGCCGGCCAGTCGACGGACGCGCCGTTGACGTGCAGCTCGGCCAGGGCGGCGAGCAGGGCCTTCGCTTCGGCACGGTCGGCGCGCAGGACGGGCACCGCGACCGGCGCGGCCTCCCCGTCGGCGTCCGCCGGGGCCTGCCGGCCCAGCACGTCGCGGGTCATCGCGGTCAGCACGCTCTGCGGGCCGACCTCCAGGAACGTGTCGACGCCGGCGGCCCGCAGGGCGGCGACCCCGTCGGCGAAGCGGACGGCCTCGCGGACGTGCCGCACCCAGTAGTCGGCAGTGCGGATCTCGTCGGCGTCGGCGAGCGCGCCGGTCAGGTTCGACACGATCGGCAGCGTCGGCGCGGCGAAGGTGAGCCCGTCGAGGACGGCCCGGAACTCGGCCAGCATCGGCTCCATCAGCGGGCTGTGGAAGGCGTGGCTGACCCGCAGCCGACGTGTCCGCGCGCCCCGCTCCCGCCAGAGCCGTTCCACCTCGTCGAGGGCCTCGACGGCGCCGGACACCACGACCGAGGTGGGGCCGTTCACCGCCGCGATCCCGACCCGGTCGGTCAGGCCGGCGATCGACTCGGCGACCGCAGCCTCGTCGGCCGCGACCGCGAGCATGCCGCCGCCCGCCGGCAGCGCCTGCATCAGCCGACCCCGCGCCGCGACCAGCGCGCACGCGTCGCCGAGGGACAGCACGCCGGCCACGTGCGCGGCGGCGATCTCACCGATCGAGTGGCCGCCCACGAAGTCCGGCACCACACCGTACGACTCGACGAGCCGGAACAGGGCCACCTCGACGGCGAACAGGCCCGCCTGGGTGAAAGCGGTCTGGTCCAGCAGCTCCGCCTCGGCGGAGCCCTCGGGGGCGAACAGCACCTCCCGCAGCGGGCGCGGCAGCAGCGGGTCGAGCTGGGCGCACACCTCGTCCAACGCGGCGGCGAACGCCGGGAACCCGTCGTACAGCTCCCGGCCCGTGCCGGCGCGCTGCGCGCCCTGGCCGGAGAAGAGCACCGCGAGCGGGCCACGGTCGGCCGCCTGCCCGGCGACCACCGCGCCGGACGGCTGCCCGGCGGCGAGGGCGCGCAGCCCGGCCAGCAGGTCCTCGCGGTCGGCGGTGGTGAGCACCGCGCGGTGCTCCAGCGCGGACCGCGACACCACCGACGACCAGCCGACGTCGACCGGGCGGAGGGCCTCGTTGGCGTCCAGCCACCGGGCCCAGCGTCCGGCCTGCGCAGCCAGCGCGGCCTCCGACCGGGCGGACAGCAGGACGGGCACCGCCGGCAGGGCGACGGCGGGCGCCGAGCCGGCGCCGGCGCGGGCCGCGCCGGCGGCGTCGGGGGCGGGCGGCTCTTCCAGGATGGTGTGGGCGTTGGTGCCGGAGATGCCGAACGACGACACCGCCGCCCGCCGGGGACGGTCGGTCACCGGCCACGGCCGCGCCTCGGTCACCAGCGACACCTCGCCGGCCGACCAGTCCACCTTGGGCGTCGGCTCGTCCACGTGCAGGGTGGACGGGACGAGCCCGTGCCGCATCGCCATCACCATCTTGATCACGCCGGCCACGCCCGCGGCGGACTGACTGTGACCGATGTTCGACTTGATCGAGCCGAGCAGCAGCGGCCGGTCGGCGGGCCGGTCCTGCCCGTACGTGGCCAGCAGGGCCTGCGCCTCGATCGGGTCACCGAGGACGGTGCCGGTGCCGTGCGCCTCGACGGCGTCCACGTCGGCCGTGGTCAGGCGGGCGTTGGCGAGGGCCTGCCGGATCACCCGCTGCTGGGCCGGCCCGTTCGGGGCGGTCAGGCCGTTGGACGCGCCGTCCTGGTTGACCGCGCTGCCCCGGATCACGGCGAGGACGGGGTGTCCCTTGCGCTGCGCGTCCGACAACCGCTCCACCAGCAGGATGCCGACGCCTTCGGACCAGCCGGTGCCGTCGGCGGCGGCGGCGAACGACTTGCACCGGCCGTCGGGGGCGAGCCCCCGCTGCCGGGAGAAGCCGACGAACGGGCTGGGGGTGGCCATGACGCACACGCCGCCGGCCAGGGCGAGGTCGAAGTCGCCCTGCCGCAGGGCCTGGCACGCCAGGTGCAGCGCGACCAGCGACGACGAGCAGGCGGTGTCGACCGTGACCGCCGGGCCCTCCAGGCCGAGGGCGTACGCGATCCGCCCCGAGACGACGCTGGTGGCGGTACCCGTCAGCAGGTAGCCCTCGTCGGTGCCCTCGGCCTCGCTCTGCGGGCCCATCCCGTAGCCGTTGGCGGCGGTCCCGACGAAGACGCCGACCTTCTGTCCGCGCATGGATGCCGGCGCGATGCCGCCGTGCTCGAACGCCTCCCACGACGTCTCCAGCAGCAGCCGCTGCTGGGGGTCCATCGCCACGGCCTCCCGGGGCGAGATGCCGAAGAACTCGGCGTCGAAGTCGGCCGCGTCGTAGAGGAAACCGCCCTCGCGGGTGGTGGACCGGCCGGCCCGGTCGGCGTCCGGGTCGTACAGGTTGTCCAGGTCCCAGCCCCGGTCCGTCGGGAAGCCGCCGATCGCGTCGCCGCCGGCGGCCACCAGGTCCCAGAGCTGCTCGGGGCTGGCGACGCCGCCCGGGTAGCGGCAGGACATCGCGACGATCGCGATCGGCTCCCGGGCGGCAGCGGTCAGCTGCTGGTTGAGCTGACGGAGGCGGCCCGTCTCCTTGAGCGACGCGCGAAGCGCCTCGACGACCTTGTCTGCGGACGTAGACATCATGAGCTCCGTACTGGGGACAACGGTCAGGAATCGGTTCCGTCAAGCGCCAGCCTGACGAGGGTGTCGGCGTCCATCTCGTCGAGGTCCAGGGCCCCGTCGGTGGTGGACTCGTCGCCGCCGCCGTCGGCGTCGGTGAGGTTGAGCAGCAGGTCCAGCAGCCCGGCCTCGCGGATGCGGGCCAGCGGAATGGTCGCCAGCGCCTGCCGCACGGCCGCCTCCGCCGGGTCGCCGTCGTCGGCCTGCCGCGCCTCGGGCACCAGCCCGTCGAGCAGGTGCTCGGCGAGGACGGCCGGGTTGGGGTAGTCGAAGACGAGGGTGGCGGGCAGCGACAGGCCGGTGGCCCCGGTCAGCCGGTTGCGCAGCTCGACCGCCGTCAGCGAGTCGAACCCCAGTTCCTTGAACGCGCGCTGCGGCTTGACCCGGTCCGTGCCCTGGTGGCCGAGCACGGCCGCGGCGTGGTTCCGCACCAGGTCGACCAGGTGCCGGCCCTGCTCGGCGCGGGGCAGGGTGAGCAGGTGCTCCCGCAGGCCGTCGGCGGCACCGCCCGGCTGCTCCTCGTGACCGTCGAGCGCCTCGCGGGCCTCGGCGATGTCGTCGAGCAGCGGTCGGGGGCGGGCCGAGGCGTACGCCGGGGCGAAGACCGCCCAGTCGACGTCCGCCACGGTCAGCGCCGCCCGGGTCTGGCCGACGGCGTGCCGCATGGCGTACACGGCCTCGGCCGGTGCCATCGCCGTCAGGCCGCGCCGGGCCAGCAGCTCCCGGGCCTCGCCGGTGGCCATGCCGCCGTCGGCCCACGGCCCCCAGGCCACGGAGGTCGCCGTCAGGCCCCGCCCGCGACGGTGCTCGGCGAGCGCGTCGAGGAAGGCGTTGCCCGCCGCGTACGCCGCCTGCCCACCGCTGCCCCACACGCCGGCGATGGAGGAGAACAGCACGAACGCGGCCAGCGGCCGGTCGCCGAGCAGGGCGTCCAGGTGCCGCGCGCCGGCGACCTTGCCGTCGAGCACGGCGGCGAACGCGGCCAGGTCCGTCTCGGCGATCATGCCGACGTCGCCGGCGCCCGCCGCGTGCACCACGGCCGTCAGCGGCGCGTCGTCCTCGTCCAGGCTCGCCAGCAGGGCCGCCACCTGGTCGCGGTCGGCCACGTCGCAGGCGACGACCGACACCCGGACACCCTGCGCGGTCAGCTCGTCGCGCAGCTCCGCCGCGCCTGCGGCCCGCTCGCCACGGCGGCTGGTCAGGACCACGTGCGCGGCACCACCGGCGGCCACCCAGCGGGCCACGTGGGCGCCCAGCGCGCCGGTGCCCCCGGTGATCAGCACCGTGCCGGACGGCTGCCAGCGCTCCGCCACGTCGGGGGCGGCGGGTGCCGACCGGACCAGACGCCGGACGAACACCCCGGAGGGCCGTACGGCCACCTGGTCCTCGTCGCCGGCGCCGGTCACCACCCGCGCCAACCGGTCCCAGCCCGTCGCGTCGACCTGCTCGGGCAGGTCCACCAGGCCACCCCACAGCTGGGGGTGCTCCAGGCCCGCCACGCGGCCCAGCCCCCAGAGCGCGCTCTGGGCGGCGTCGCCAAGGATGTCGTCGTCCCCGGTGCTGACCGCGCCCTGGGTCAGGCACCACAGCCGGGTCGTCGCGCCGGTGTCGTGCAGGGCCTGGACCAGCAGCAGCGTGGCGGCCGTCCCGACGGGCACGGCCGGGTGGGACGGGTGCGGCTGGTCACGGAGGCCGAGCAGGGAGAGCACGCCGGCGACCGGCCCGTCGGCCAGCGCGTCGGCCAGCCGCCGGGCGAGGTCCGCCCGATCGGTGCCGACCGGGTCGACGGTCAGCCGGACCACGTCGGCGCCGACGGCGGCGAGTGCCTTGGTGACCGCCTCCGCCCGCGTGCCGTCCGTGAGGTCGTCCTCGGCCGTCACGAGCAGCCACGCGCCGGGCTTCCCGACGGCGGCGGCGAGGTCGGTCCGCTTCCATCCGACGCGGTACGACCAGCCGTCCACGACCGCGCGCCGCGTCCGGGCCCGGTGCCAGGTCGACAGGACCGGCAGGGCCGGGGTGAGGGCGTCCAGGGCCGCGCCGTCGTCGCCGAACTGGGCGGCGAGGGCGGTCAGGTCGGCCCGTTCCACCGCGTCCCAGAAGTCGGCGTCGCCGCCGTGGGTCGCCGCCGTCCGTGGCCGGGCCGCCGGCTCGGGCCAGTACCGCTCGCGGTGGAAGGCGTACGTGGGCAGGTCCACCCGCCGCGCGCCGCTTTCGGCGAACCACTGCTGCCAGGTCACCGGCACGCCGTGCACATGCAGCTCGGCGAGGGCGTGCAACAACGCCTGCGGCTCCGGCCGATCCTTGCGCTGGACGGCTACGGCCAGCACGGCGTCATCCTCGGGCAGGATGTCCACCGCCATCGCCGTCAGCACACTCTGCGGACCCACCTCCAGGAACGTGTCCACGCCCGCCTCACGCAGCGCGGCGACCCCGTCGGCGTACCGCACCGCCGCGCGGACATGCCGCACCCAGTAGTCGACCGTGCGAATCTCGTCGCCCTCGGCCAGGGCACCGGTCACGTTCGACACGACCGGCAGCAACGGCGCGGCAAAGGTCAACCCGTCCAGGACCGCCCGGAACTCGGCCAGCATCGGCTCCATCAGCGGGCTGTGGAACGCGTGGCTGACGGTGAGGCGGCGGGTCCGCGCGCCCCGGCCCTGCCAGGACCGCTCCACCTCGTCGAGCGCCTCGACGGCCCCGGACACCACGACGGAGGTAGGCCCGTTCACGGCCGCGATCCCGACCCGGTCGCCCAGACCCGCGATCGACTCGACCACCGCGTCTTCGGCGGCGGCGACCGCCAACATCCCGCCTCCGGACGGCAGGGCCTGCATCAACCGACCCCGCGCCGCCACCAACGCGGCGGCGTCGCCCAGGGACAGCACCCCGGCCACGTGCGCGGCCGTGATCTCACCGATCGAGTGACCGCCCACGAAGTCCGGCACCACACCGAACGACTCGATCAAACGGAACAGCGCCACCTCGACCGCGAACAACCCGGCCTGCGTGAACACCGTCTGGTCCAACAACGCCGCCTCGGCCGTACCCGCCTCGGCGAACAACACCTCCCGCAACGGACGCGGCAACAGCGGATCGAGCTGCGCACACACCTCGCCCAACGCGGCGGCGAACACCGGGAACCCGGCCGACAACTCCCGGCCCATGCCGGCACGCTGCGCACCCTGACCGGAGAACAGCAGCGCGAGCTGACCGCGTACGGCGGCGGAACCGGCGACCACTCCGCTCGACGGCTCGCCCGACGCCAACGCCGCAAGGCCCGCCAGCACCTCGTCCCGCGTCGCACCGGACACGACGGCCCGGTGCTCCAGCACCGACCGCGACGTCACCGACGACCACGCGACATCCACGGGGCGCCGTTGTTCGTCCGCCGCCAGCCAGCTCGCCCATCGGCCGGCCTGCGTTGACAGTCCGGCCGCGTCGCGGGCGGACAGCAGCACCGGCACCACCGGCGGCAGCTCCCGAGCGACGACCTCGCCCTCCACCACCTCGGCCGGCGGCTGCTCGATGATCACATGCGCGTTCGTACCGGAGATGCCGAACGACGACACCGCCGCCCGACGCGGCCGATCCACCCGCGGCCACGGCGTCGGCTCCGTCGCGAGAGCCACCGCACCGGACGTCCAGTCGATGTGCGGCGACGGCTCGTCCACATTCAAGGTCGGCGGAACGAGACCGTGCCGCATCGCCAGCACCATCTTGATCACACCGGCCACCCCGGCCGCGGCCTGGGCGTGGCCGATGTTCGACTTGATCGACCCGAGCCACAGCGGCTCCCGGCCCTGCCGGTCCTGCCCGTACGTCGCCAGCACGGCCTGCGCCTCGATGGGGTCGCCCAGCGTCGTGCCCGTGCCGTGCGCCTCGACCACGTCGACGTCGGCCGTGGACAGCCGCGCCGACGCGAGGGCCTGGCGGATGACCCGCTGCTGCGACGGGCCGTTCGGGGCGGTCAGACCGTTCGACGCGCCGTCCTGGTTCACGGCGCTGCCGCGCACCACCGCCAGGATCCGCCGGCCGTCCCGCTGCGCGTCCGACAGGCGCTGCACCAGCAGCACACCGACGCCCTCGGACCAGCCCGTGCCGTCGGCCGACGCCGCGAACGACCGGCACCGACCGTCGGGCGACAGACCCCGCTGGCGCGAGAACTCCACGAACGTGCCCGGCGTGGCCATCACCGTCACACCGCCGGCCAGGGCCAGGTCGCACTCGCCGCTGCGCAGCGCCTGCACCGCCAGGTGCAACGCCACCAGGCTGGACGAGCACGCGGTGTCCACGGTGACCGCCGGGCCCTCCAGGCCGAACGTGTACGCCACCCGACCCGACAGCACGCTGCCGGAGTTACCGGTCCCCACGTAGCCCTCGACGTCGGGCATCTCCATCAGCCGCGTCGCGTAGTCGTGGTAGATCACGCCCGCGAACACGCCGGTCCGGCTGCCCCGCAGGTCCGCCGGGTCCAGGCCCGCCGACTCGAACGTCTCCCACGACGCCTCCAGCAGCAGCCGGTGCTGCGGGTCCATCGCGAGGGCCTCGCGCGGCGAGATGCCGAAGAAGCCGGGGTCGAACTCGGCGGCCCCGTACAGGAAGCCACCGTGCCGGGTGTACGAGGTGCCGGCGTGGTCGGGGTCCGGGTCGTACAGCGACTCCAGGTCCCAGCCACGGTCGGCCGGGAACTCCCCGATGCCCTCCCCACCGGCGCTGACCAGCTTCCACAGCTCGTCGGGGGATTCCACCCCGCCCGGGTAGCGGCAGGCCATGCCGACGATCGCGATCGGTTCGTCGGCGTCGCCGACCGTCGGCTCGTCGGAGGCGACGGCGCCGAGCCGGTCACCGACGAGTTCCGCGTACACGTGGGCCGCCAGGACCTGCGGGGACGGGTAGTCGAACACCAGGGTCGAGGTGAGCCGCAGGCCCGTCGCGCCGTTGACCCGGTTGCGCAGCTCGACAGCGGTGAGCGAGTCGAAGCCGAGGTCCCGGAACGCCCGGTCCGCCGGCACCGCCTCCGCGCCGCCGTGCCCGAGCACCTGGGCGACCAGGCCCCGGACCAGCTGGTCGACCTGTGCGAGGCCGTCCTCCGCGCTGAGGCCGGCGAGCCGGTCGGCCCAGCCGCCGGCGCCCTGCCCGGCCCGGCGGCGGGTCGCCGCCACGTCGACCAGGCTGCGCAGCATCGGCGGTACGACCGCGCCGGAGGCCGCCGACCGCAGCGCGGGTACGTCGATCACGGCCGGCACCAGCACCGACCGCTCCGCCCCCACCGCGGTGTCGAACAGCTCCAGTCCGGTGTGGGCGTTCATCGCCCGGAGTCCGGCGCGCGCCGTGCGGGCCCGGTCGGTGCCGCCGATGGACGCGGCCATGCCGGCGGTGTCCCACATACCCCACGCCAGACTCACCGCCGGCAACCCGAGCTGCCGCCGCCACACCGCCAACCCGTCCAGGAACGCATTACCCGCCGC
>NZ_JBFAAF010000100.1:0-20007 GCF_040639595.1 Micromonospora sp. NPDC023814 | reverse complement strand
GGGAGTGGCCCGGTGGCAGGACGTGGAGCCGACCGTAAGACCCGCCCCGGCGGGCCGGTGGCCGTGAAGCGTCAACCCGGCCCCGCTCAGGCGGACAAGACCGGGACCGTCCCACCGCAAGGCGGGACATACCGATCAGTCGCTACAGCGCACTGACAGGTAACGGCAGTACCGTGGCGCCGGCCGTCAACGGGGAGGAAAGCCATGGCAGACACGACGCGCCGGCGCGGCGGGCAGGTGCTCGTCTTCGACGCCGACGACACGCTCTGGGAGAACAACATCCTGTTCGAGCGGGTGATCGACGACTTCCTGGAGTGGCTGGACCACCCCACGCTCGACCGCGCCGAGACCCGCGCCATCCTGGACGACATCGAGCGGGCCAACACGGTCGCGCACGGCTACGGCAGCAAGGTCTTCCTGCGCAGCCTGGCCGAGTGCCTGGAGCGGCTGCGCCAGCGGCCCGCCACGGAGGCCGAGCGGCGCGAGATCGAGGGTCTGGCGGCGGCGCTGGCCGATCACCGGGTGGAGCTGATGCCGGGGGTGGCCGAGGCGCTGGACGACCTGGCCGGCCGGCACGAGCTGTTGCTGCTGACCAAGGGCGAGCCCGAGGACCAGCAGCGCAAGCTCGACGCCTCCGGGCTGCTGCACCACTTCCGGGCCGCCCACATCGTGCCGGAGAAGGACGTCGACACCTACCGGTGGCTGACCCGGGAGCACGACATCGACCCGGCCGTCGCCTGGATGATCGGCAACTCCCCGAAGTCCGACATCCTGCCCGCCCGCGCCGCCGGCATGAACGCCGTGTTCATCCCCAACGACAACACCTGGGTGCTGGAGCACGCCGAGCTGGACCCGGCCGACCGGGGCGTGCTGCGGCTGTCCGCGTTCCCCGAACTGCTGCTCCACTTCTGAGCCGTACGCTGGTCGCGGGCGGCGGCGCGAGGGCCGCGGCCCGGTGGTCGCCTCGACGGGGAAACAGCGCTGGCCCACGGGGCCGCGTTACGTCGACATGCCGCTTTTTCACCTTGACATCAATCACGCTCGCTCGGACCCGGTTCGTCCTTGTCCGGCCCGCGGACGCGCGCCTAACCTGATCCGGCGCTCACGGCTCGTCGGGGTGAGTCGGGAGCGCGCCGAAGTCCGGTAGTTGGGCACCGTGGAGCTGAGTGCAGGCGGCAGGCTCGCCGTGGTGAGCCCGGCGTGGGCGGCGTGCCACGCCCGCGCGCTCATTCGGTGATGTCCGCTACCACGCCGGACGGCTGGGGGTCAGGATCGGGGAGTTGCGGACCCGGTCCTGACCCGCCCCCAGCGGACACGCCCCCTCCAACCCGGCACGACGTCAAGGGGTCAGGAAATCTGATGCCAGGGGACCACGGGAACGTGTGCCGGCTGCCAGGATGTCCGGCATGAACCGGAGAAACCTCCTAATTGCCGCCGCCGGCGCGGCGGCGTCCGCCGTCGTCGCCCCCGCGGCCCGCGCCTCCGCGGCCCCCGCAGCCCCGGGAACCCGGGACGCCTGGAGCACCACGACCACCGTGGCCCGCTATCCGAGCGACCGGCGCATGTGGGTCGACCCGAACAACCGCGCCGCCAAGCTGCGGACGCTGCCGGTGGAGTGCCAGCAGGTCATCGTCGTCGGCGGCGCCAGCTACACCACCACCTACGCGACCCTCGAGACGTACGCCAAGGTGCTGGGCCACTGGCGGCGGGTGTCGGGCGCGCTGCCCGCCCGGATCGGGTCGAAGGGTTTCAGCGACAACCACGTGGAAGGGGTGCCCACCACCCCGACCGGGGTCTACTCGATCGGCCCGACCATGTACGGCATCGGGGCCAACCCCGGCGTGCGCTACCCGTACCACCGCCTCGTCAGCGGCGACTGGTGGAACGAGAACCCGGAGTCGCCGCTCTACAACACCTTCCAACACAGCGCCACCAACCCCGGCGGCTACAGCGAGGCGCTGTGGCAGGAGACGCCCGCGTACACGCACTTCGCGGTGATCACGTACAACATGCCACCGAACGTGGCGAAGCCCGTGCCGTACGCGGGCAGCGGCATCTTCCTGCACGAGTTCAGCACCAGCACCGGCAACGCCACCGCCGGCTGCGTCAGCCTCTCGCACACCAACCTGGTCGCCGTGCTGCGGTGGCTGAACCCGGCGCTGTCCCCGCGCATCGTGATCAGCCCGTACGCGAACCTCGACCGCTACTGACCGGCGCGCCGGGGTGCTGCCCCCGCGACGTCAGGAGACCTCGCCGCGGACGATCGCGACCGCCACCCGGCAGAACTCGTCCATGTCCGGCTGGAAACCGGCCGCGATGTCGGGGTGCAGGCCGCCGCGCGTCTCGTCGAGCAGCCGCTGGCAGACCTGCTCGACCGGCTCACCGGCGTAGCTGGCGCTGACCCGTTCCGTCGCGGCCTGCAGCGCCGACGTCAGCTGGTCCTCCAGCGGGCCGCGCAGCTTCTGCTGCACGGGATCGAGCCCGCGAGGGTCCAGCGTGACATGTGGCTCCGACATCGGCGCTCCTTTCGTCGGCGTCCGCGGTACCCCACCGCGGCCGTCGGTCAAACCACGTTCGGTGCGGCGGCGACCCGCACCTGGTACGAGAATTCCTCGGCCGGTTCCTCCGCGTACGACAGCCGGCGGATCTGCCGGTCGTCGTCGTAGAGGGCGACGTCCACGAGGACGCCGAGGTGCGCCAGGCCGATGCTGGCCACCCGCTTCTTGTCCTGGAGCACCGCGCACACCCCGCCGAGCAGGGTGCTGGCGTCGGAGGTGCGGTGCCCCGGCGGGCAGCGCAGCACGAGGTCCACCTCGACCGGCCCGGACAGCGGGGTCCAGCCGGTGTGCTGGGCCGCCGCGCAGGCCGCTTCGAGCAGGGCGCGGACCCTCGTCGCCTGCCGGTGCCCGGCGGCGAAGATGGACAGCGCCTCGGTCTTGACCGGTGGCAGGCCGCTCACCTCGAACGTCAGGGCGAGAGCGCGGGTGTCCTGCACGACGGCACCTCCTCGTTGGGGACGATCCTGCCCAACCGGTCGGGTGGTGCAGGGGAGTTCCCGCGAGAACCAACCGATCGGACAGGATGGGGTCGGCCGGAGGCGTGTCGACGTCGGCGGCGAACGCGCTGGCTGCGGAGCTACGGAAACGTTAGTCGACCGGCCGGCCGCTCGGTAGCTCCACGCTCACGGGGTGGGACGCGGCGCGAAGGCGCAGAACTCGTTGCCCTCGGGGTCGGCCAGGACCCACCAGCGGACCGCGTCGTCGGGCTCGCGCAGCAGCGTCGCGCCGGCCCGGATCAGCGCCGTCGGCTCCGGGTCGGTCAGGTCGACGTCCCAGTGCATCCGGTTCTTGACCGTCTTGTGCTCCGGCACCGGGTCGAAGACCCAGTGGTCCCACGGGAAGCCGGCGGCGCCCACCACCGACGCGGCGGCGCTCGCGTCACCGGCGTCGACCTTGCCGCCCGTCACCTCGGCCCACCAGGCCGCCTGGGCGGCCTGGTGGGCCGAGGTGACGATCAGCTCGAACGGCCCGGGTCGGGCGCCCTCGCGGGGCGGGAACGCGCAGAACAGGTTGCCGTCCGGGTCGGCTAGCACCCACCAGCCGATCTCCGCGTCCGGCTCGCGCACCAGCCGGGCGCCGGCCGCCAGCAGCGCCGCCGGGTCTGCCTCGGCCAGGCGCAGGTCCAGGTGTACGCGGGTCTTGACCGTACGCGGCTCCGGCACCCGGTTGACCCAGATCGACTCGGCCCCGGATCGGGCGGCCCGGGGGTCGACCCGCGTGTCTCCATCGCCGAGGTCGACGAGGTCGCCGTCGAGCACCCGGGCCCAGAACGCCCCGGTCTCGCGGGGGTCGGCGGCGTCCAGACAGAGATCCTTGAAGCTCGCGATCACGCCCCCATCATCCCGCCCACCCCCCTGCGACCCGCCCCGCCACGCCTGCCCCGCTCCCCGGCGATCGTGAGGCTGGTGGCGACGAAGTCGGCGCGAACGGGGAGAGGGGGAGGTCAGTGGCGGGCGCGCTTGATCTCGTGGAAGGCGGGCATCCGGATCAGGGGGAGCAGGGAGTCCCAGACGGTCAGGGCGTCGTCGGTGCCGGGGACCTCGGTCAGGATGGGGCCGTGGATGCCGCGTTCGGCGCCGGGCACCTTCAGCACGGGTGAGCCCACGTCGGGGCCGGCGGACGCGTATGCCAGCGCGTGCGACTCGCGTACCGCGTCGTCCCAGCGGTCGTCGTCGAGGGCCGGCGCGGCCTCCTGGAGGTCCGCCGCCTCGACGGCCGCGTCCACGATCTTCGGCGACAGCCGGTTGCCGGCGTCGTGGCTGCGCGCGCCGACCTCGGCGTAGAACCGGGCGACGTCGTCGTGGCGGCCGTCGGCACGCAGCGCCTCCACCAGCCGCAGCGCCCGGCTGGAGGCGGCCATCGCCTCGGCGAACTGCGGCGCGACGTTCCCCTCGTTGAGGATGGCCAGACTGAACGCCCGCCACTCGAGGTGCAGACCGCGGGCGTCGGCGACGGCGACGAGCCACCGGGACGTGCGCCAGGTCCACGGGCAGGCGGGATCGAAGAAGAAGGTGGCGTCCATCGGCCGAGCCTACGGGCGACCCGTCGGAGCCGCACGGCGGTGACCCGCACCACAACCGGCCCGTGTCGGGGCCGTCTCACCAGCGTCAGGTTTCGCGACTTCGCAGGTCGGGCAGTGTTGGGGCCACGAAACGCCCGGGGCGGCAGATGCGCAGGTCAGCGCCCTGATCGTTCCGCCGTGCGCCGGGGCGCGGAGCATCACCCCGGCTTTGGGCCGACACGAGAGGAGGGGTGATGAGCGACCCTGACAAGGCCCGACGCCGGGGGCGGCCCCGCGTGCGCGCGGTGGCCGCGGCCGCGGCGTTGACGCTGGTGGCGCCGATGGCGGCGGCCTGCGGCTCCGGCGGGGACAGCGGCACGCCCACGATCAACCTGTACTACCCGCCGGAGCAGAACCTGCAGAAGGTCGTCGACGACTGCAACGCGCAGGCCCAGGGGCGCTACAAGATCGCCTATCGGGTGCTGCCGCGGCAGGCGGACGACCAGCGGGTGCAGCTGGTCCGCCGGCTGGCGGCGCAGGACAGCGGGATGGACGTGCTCGGCCTCGACGTCACCTGGACCCAGGAGTTCGCCAGCGCCGACTGGATCCTTGAGTGGACCGGGCAGGACAAGGCCGAGGTGGAGCAGGGCACTCTCGCCGGCCCCCTCGAGACGGCCCGCTACCGGGACAGGCTCTACGGCGCGCCGAAGAACACCAACGTGCAGCTGCTCTGGTACCGCAAGGACCTCGTCCCCGAGCCGCCGAGGACCTGGGACCAGATGATCTCCACCGCCCAGGAGTTGAAGCAGCAGGGCAAGCCGTACCAGGTGCTGACGATGGGCGCGCAGTACGAGGGCCTCGTCGTCCTCTACAACACCCTCGCCGAGAGCGCTGGCGGCAAGATCCTCAGCGACGACGGTGAGCAGGCCGTGATGGACGCCGGTACCGTCCGGGCGCTGGAGCAGCTCCAGCGGTTCGCCGCGTCGGGCGTGACGTCGCCGTCGTTCAGCAACGCCACCGAGGACCCCGTCCGGCTGGAGTTCCAGTCCGGCAGCGGCGCGTTCCAGGTGAACTGGCCGTTCGTCTACCCGGCGATGCAGGAGGCCAACCCGGAGCTGGCCAAGCAGGTCGGCTGGGCGCGGATCCCGGGCATCGACGAGAACACCCCGAGCAAGGTCACCATCGGCGGGGTCAACATGGCCGTCAGCGCGTACTCGAAGCATCCCGAGGAGTCCTTCGAGGCGGCCCGGTGCATCCGCAACGAGAAGAACCAGAAGTTCTCCGCGATCAACGACGGCGTGCCGCCGACCATCGAGAAGGTCTACGACGACCCGGAGATGGCCGAGGCGTACCCGATGAAGGAGACCATCCTCGAGGAGCTCAAGGACCCGGCGGTCCGGCCGTTGACCCCGGCGTACCAGAGCATCTCCACCGTCATGTCGGCGATCCTGTCGCCGCCGTCGGCGATCCGGCCGGAGCAGACCGCCGACGAGCTGCGCGACGCCATCGCCGACGCCCTCGACTCGAAGGGGGTCCTGCCGTGAGCGTCAACGCCACGCCCGCCGGCGCCGACGCCACGGCACAGGCCGAGCGCCCGGCCGGGCGGCACGCCGCGGTGCCGGCCCAGCGGGGCGGTCGCGGCCGGAAGGCCCCGCTGAGCGAGAACAAGAAGGCCGAGCGCCGCGTGGGCTGGCTGCTCTGCGCCCCCGCCGCGCTGGTCATGGTGCTGGTGACCGCGTACCCGATCCTCTACTCGGTCTGGCTGTCGCTCCAGCGCTTCGACCTGCGCTTCCCCGACGAGCGCGAGTTCATCGGGCTGGAGAACTACGTCACCGTGCTGACCAACGAGTTCTGGTGGACGGCGTTCGGGGTGACCGCGCTGATCACCGTGGTCACCGTCGCGGTCGAGCTGGTGCTCGGCATGGGGCTGGCGCTGATCATGCACCGCACGCTGGTCGGCCGGGGCATCGTCCGCACCGCGGCGCTGATCCCGTACGGCATCGTCACGGTGGTCGCGGCGTTCTCCTGGCGGTACGCGTGGACGCCCGGCACCGGCTACCTGGCGAACCTGTTCAGCGAGGGTGCGCCACTGACCGAGCGGGCCAGCTCGCTGGCGATCATCATGCTGGCCGAGATCTGGAAGACCACGCCGTTCATGGCGCTGCTGCTGATGGCCGGTCTGGCGCTGGTGCCGGAGGACCTGCTCAAGGCCGCCTCCACCGACGGCGCGACCGCGTGGCAGCGGTTCACCAAGGTGATGCTGCCGGTGATGAAGCCGGCGATCCTGGTCGCGCTGCTGTTCCGCACCCTGGACGCGTTCCGGGTGTTCGACAACATCTTCGTGCTGACCGCGGGCGGCAACGAGACCTCGTCGGTGTCGATGCTCGCCTACAACAACCTGATCCGGGGTCTGAACCTCGGCATCGGGTCGACGATGTCGGTGTTGATCTTCATCGCTGTGGCGATCATCGCCTTCGTCTTCGTGAAGCTGTTCGGTACCGCTGCCCCCGGCAGCGACGACGGGGAGAGGCACTGAGATGGCTGACACCACCACCCGGGCCAAGCTGCGCTGGGGCCTGCTGGACGCCATCGTTGTCGTCTTCGCGCTGGTCCCGGTCCTCTGGATCATGTCGTTGTCGTTCAAGACCCCGGCGACCCTGACCGACGGGAAGTTCATCCCGCAGGAGTGGACGCTGGACAACTACCGGACGATCTTCTCCACCGACCAGTTCGTCCGCGCCCTGGTCAACTCGATCGGCATCGCGTTGATCGCCACCGTGATCGCCGTGGTGCTCGGCGCCATGGCCGCGTACGCGATCTCCCGGCTGGACTTCCCCGGCAAGAAGCTGCTGGTCGGCGTCTCGCTGCTGATCGCGATGTTCCCGCAGGTGTCGCTGGTGTCGCCGCTGTTCGAGATCGAGCGGCAGTTCGGCCTCTTCGACACGTGGCCGGGGCTGATCCTGCCGTACATCACCTTCGCGCTGCCGCTGGCGATCTACACGCTGTCGGCGTTCTTCAAGCAGATCCCGTGGGACCTGGAGAAGGCGGCGAAGATGGACGGCGCGACGCAGGGCCAGGCGTTCCGGCGGGTCATCGCCCCGCTGGCCGCGCCGGGGCTGTTCACCACGGCGATCCTGGTCTTCATCTTCTGCTGGAACGACTTCCTCTTCGCCATCACGCTGACCTCCACCGAGCGGGCCCGCACGGTGCCGGTGGCGCTGTCGTTCTTCACCGGCGAGTCGCAGTTCGAGGACCCCACCGGGGCGATCTGCGCCGCCGCCGTGGTGATCACCATTCCGATCATCCTGTTCGTCCTCTTCTTCCAGCGCCGCATCGTCTCCGGCCTGACCTCCGGCGCAGTCAAGGGATAGGTGGTAGTGATGGCTGACATCGTGCTGGACAAGGTGAGCAAGAGGTTCCCGGACGGGACCACGGCGGTGCGGGACGTCGACCTGGAGATCGCCGACGGCGAGTTCGTGATCCTGGTCGGCCCGTCCGGCTGCGGGAAGTCCACCACCCTGAACATGATCGCGGGCCTGGAGGACATCAGCTCCGGCGAGCTGCGCATCGGCGGCGATCGGGTCAACGACAAGGCCCCCCGGGACCGGGACATCGCGATGGTGTTCCAGTCGTACGCCCTCTACCCGAACATGACGGTGCGGGAGAACATGGCGTTCCCGCTGCGGCTGGCGAAGCTGGACAAGGAGACGATCAACCAGAAGGTGGAGGAGGCGGCCAAGGTCCTGGAGCTGACCCCGTTGCTGGACCGCAAGCCGGCGAACCTCTCCGGCGGCCAGCGCCAGCGGGTGGCGATGGGCCGGGCGATCGTCCGGCAGCCGAAGGCGTTCCTGATGGACGAGCCGCTGTCCAACCTGGACGCGAAGCTGCGGGTGCAGATGCGTACCGTGGTGTCGCGCCTGCAGAAGCAGCTCGGCACCACCACCGTCTACGTCACCCACGACCAGACCGAGGCGATGACCCTCGGCGACCGCGTGGTGATCATGCGGGGCGGCGCCGTGCAGCAGGTCGGCCCGCCGCAGGAGCTGTACGACCACCCGCGCAACCTCTTCGTCGCCGGGTTCATCGGCTCGCCGTCGATGAACTTCCTGCACGCGGTTGTCGAGGACGGCAAGCTGCGTACGGCGCTGGGCGACGTGCCGATCGGCGAGCGGATCCGGCGCGAGCTGTCCGGCGGCGACGCGCCGCGCGAGCTGATCCTCGGCATCCGGCCCGAGCACTTCGAGGACGCCGCGTTGATCGACGACGACACCCGCCGCCGGGGCGTGGAGTTCGAGGCGCCGGTCGACATCGTCGAGACGATGGGCTCCGACAAGTACGTCTACTTCAGCGTCGAGGGGGAGCGGGCCAGCGCCGCGGAGCTGGAGGAGTTGGCGGCCGACGCGGGCGCCGACTTCAGCGGCGGCGGCGCCAGCCTGGTGACCCGGCTGTCGGCCGAGTCGCCGGTGGAGGAGGGGCAGCACCGGCGGGTCTGGTTCAACCTGGAGAAGATCCACCTGTTCGACCCGTCGAACGGGCGCAACCTGACCCTGCACGAGGGGCGGGCGGCCGGCGCGCTCGCCGACTGACGCGAACGACGCGCGGGGCGGGTGGGTCGCGACGACCCACCCGCCCCTTGCCATGTCGGCGGTCAGCGGCGTCGCCGGCTGGCCTCCGGGATCTCCGCCTCGATCCGCTCCCGCCGGATCCGGTCGTCGACGGGCTGCTGCTCGACGACCTCGTCCTTGGCGAGGTGGACCCGCTCGACGGGCACCGTGTCCTTGCCGACCACCGGCCGTTCGGCGCGCAGGGTCATCTCCTGCTCGGCCTCGCCGATGTCGGCGCGGACACCGCGGGCGTCGCCGGCGGCAATGGGCTCCCGCTCGACGTACACCTCGTCGTGCTCGACCGGCACGGTGGTGTGCACGTCCTCGGTGACGACGTACTTGCGCAGCCGCGCCGTACCGGCCGGCTGGCTCTCCGTGCCGACCCGCAGTCGCTCCTCGGACCGGATCAGGTCCTCGCCCGCCGCCGGCGCCCGCCCCCGGGCGGCGCTCGGCGCGCCCTGCGGCTGCAGGTGGTAGTGGGCGTAGAGCTGCTCGATCTGGGCCGTGTTCAGCGGCTCGTCGGTGCCGGCGTCCACCGCGGGGGCGTTCTTCACGGTGGACGTGTCGTAGTCGACCGCGAGCCCGCCGTCGGTGATCCGGGCCTTGTCCAGCGGAGCCATCGACTCCTTCCGGCCCGTCATGCCGGTCTTCACGCTGACCCAGGTCGGCTCGCCGGCGGCGTCGGTCCAGATCTGACCCACGCTGCCGATCTTCGAACCCGAGCGGTCCTTGACGTCCTGTCCGTACAGCGAACTGGCCTGCTGTGCGCTGAGCTTCATGGGTCGTCTACCTCCCTCTCGTGTCGCCGGACGGATACCCGGCCGACCGGAGCGGATTCGTCGGTGGCCCGGTGAATAGGAGCAGCACGGTACCGTCGGGGCCACCGGGGCCACCGGGGCCAACGGGGCCCCTGGGGGCGCTGTGGACGACTCAGGCCGCCCAGGCGACGTGGAGCACGCGGTCGAGGAAGGCCGCGTAGCGGCCGAAGGCGTGTTCCACCCCGGCCCGCTGCGCCGCGCCGAGCGGTGCCAGCGGGCGGACCGTCACGGCCACCCGGTCCCGACCGACCACCCGTTTCCAGGTGCCCACCACCCGACCACCGCGCACGACCGTGGCCTGGAAGACGCCGTTGCCGCCCGGCACGATCGCATCCCGGTGTGCGGCGTCGAGCATCAGCGAACGATCCTTGTAGCCCAGCAGGTATTCGTCGAAGCCGGGCAGCACCAGCAGGTCGTCGTCGACCGATGCGCGCGGCGCGTCCGGCAGGGCCGCGTCGACCAGCGCCTCCTGCCCGTCGACCCGCACGAGGGCCAGGGCGTCGCCGGCCGCGGCGAGGCCTCGGCGGGCGTCGGTGAGCGTCAGGCCCGTCCAGCCGGCGAACTCCCGGTCGGTGACCGGCCCGTGGCCGCGGACGTAGCGGAGGGCGAGGATCGCCAGCGCCTCGTCCCGGTCGGGCCGGTGCGGCGCGGGTGCCCACTCGTCGAGCAGGGCGAAGGTCTGCTCGGTGCCCACGTTCGGCGCGAGGCAGGTGACGCCCCGCACGCTCGCGTACCAGAGCAGGTGGTAGCCGCGCTGCCCGGCGGTGCCGATGCCGGCCGCCTCCAGCGCCGCCAGGCAGTGCGCCCGGGTGAGCCGGCCGCCGCCGGCCAGCGCGGCGCCGAGCACGTCGACCGCCCGGTCCGCGTCGGCCTCGGACAGCCCGAGCTGCGCGCGGCGCGTCGCGGCGGCGGCCAGCGAGCGTACGCCGGTCAGCTCCAGCATCCAGCGGGCGTCGCGGGGCGGCACGAGGTGCACGGTGCCCCGCATCGGCCAGGTGCGCAGCGCCTCCCGGCGTTCCAGCGCGGCGTGCACGTCGGCGTGGCCGAGCGCGGGCAGCCGGACCCCGAGCGACCACATGCCGCTCGCCACGTCCTGCGCCTGCATGGCCCCGAACCACTCCACCACGTCGGCGACCCCACCCGGGCGGGTGGTGGGGTGCGGGCGCAGCAGCAGGCTGGTCATCCGCAGCGCGAGCGCCTCACGGCCGGTCAGGTCCACGGGATCGGGCTCCTCGGGTCGGGGCAGGGCCACAGCTTAGGACCGGCCCCCGACATCCGACGCATGACGGCCGCCGCAGCGGGAAACCGGCCGCCGGCGGGCGCGTCACGCGCCCCGGAGGGAGCGACATGACTGCGTCCAGCGAGCCGGCCCGGGGTGCCGGCGTGCCGACCCGGGCCGGCCGGGCGGGCCCGTCGGCCAAGACCAGCGCCGCCGCGGCCTTCGCGTTGGTCTTCGGGGTGGCCGCGCTGATCAGCGTGCTGACCGTGATCCTGTCCTGGATCGGGCTGCTGCTCGGCATCATCGGCGTGATCCTGGGGATCGTCGGGCTCAAGATGGCCCGCCGGCCCGGGGTGACCGGCCGGGGCGTGGCGCTCGGCGGCCTGGTGCTCAGCGCCCTGGCGGTGCTGATCGGACTGGCCTTCGCCGCCGGGATCACCACATTCCTCAACAACGAGAGCGCCGTGGACCGGATACAGCGGCAGGTCGACGACCTGCGCGACCGGTTGGACTGACCCGCCGGGGCGTCCTCCCCTGATCGCGCTACGCCGGCCCGGCCGGCGGAGCGCGATCCCCCGTTCAGGTCGACCGGTGCGGGGCGACTGCCGGCCCGCCCGCGCCGGTGCCACCAGGATCCCCCGCCGCCGGCCCACCCGGCATCGGTACGCATCGAAACCTGCGTACATCTTGAGCCGCAGAGTCGCCGGGGGCTCAGAGCCGGCGGTGCATGACGAGCAGGTCCACGTACCCCTGGTCGGGGTGCCGGAACGCCTCGGGCACCCGGCCGACGACCTCGAAGCCCAGGGAGCGCCAGAGCGCCACCGCCCGGGTGTTCGTCGCCACGACGGCGTTGAACTGCATGGCCCGGTAGCCGTCGGCGCGGGCGAGCGCCAGCACGTGCTCGCCGAGGGCGCGTCCCAGGCCGCGCCCGCCGGCGGTCGGGGCGACCATGAAGCTGGCGTTGGCCACGTGGTCGCCGGGCCCGAGCTGGTTGGGCACCAGCTTCGCCGAGCCGAGCACGGCGCCGTCCGGGTCGACCGCGACGACCGTGCGGCCCGGCGGGGGCACCAGCCACATCGTCCGGGCCCGCTCCTCGTCGACGTCGCGGGGCCAGGTGTACGTCTCGCCGGCGGCCACGATCTCCCGAAGGAACGGCCAGATCCGCGGCCAGTCCTCGGCGGTGGCGTCCCTGATCATCATTCCCCCAGCATCTCGCACGTCGGGTTGGCCGGGGCCCGCCCCCGCCGTTTGACGCCGCAAGTACCGGGTAGTCGCCGGAGCTGACCCGACATGAGGAGGGAAACACCTGATGGCTGCCCAGACCAAGGTCGCGGTGATCTACTACAGCGCGACCGGCATCACGTACCAGATGGCGCAGGCGGCTTGCGAGGCCGCCGGTGAGGCCGGCGCCGAGGTGCGCCTGCGCAAGGTGCGCGAGCTGGCGCCGGACGAGGCGATCCGCTCCAACTCCGGCTGGCACGCGCACCGCATGGAGACCCAGGACGTCCCGGAGGCCCAGTTGGACGACCTGTCCTGGGCGGACGTGGTGATCTTCGGAACGCCGACCCGGTACGGCGTGATGGCCGCCCAGCTCAAGCAGTTCATCGACACCACCGGGCCGCTGTGGTCGCAGGGCGCCCTGGCGAACAAGGTCTACTCCGCGTTCTGCACGACGGCCACCTCCCACGGCGGTCAGGAGGCGACCCTGCTGTCGCTGTTCACCGTCTTCTACCACTGGGGTGGGGTGGTGGTCACCCCCGGCTACACCGACCCGAGCCAGTTCGTCGCCGGCAACCCGTACGGCGCCTCGCACACCAGCAACAACGGCGAGACCGCGCCGGACGACATCGCCCTCGGCGCAACCGCCCTGACGACGAAGCGGGCGGTGCAGATCGGTGTCGCCCTGAAGGCCGGCCTGGCCGGCTGAGCCGGCGGCGACCGGCGGCCCGGACGGGGGCTCTCGACCCGCCCGGACCACCGGTCGCATCCAGCCCTACCCCCGATCGGGACGACTATGCGCGCTCCACCGTCGCCGATCGCTCGCCGGTCGCGGACAGGTCCCCGGCAGGCGACCGTTCCCCGGCCGTCGACAGTTGCCCGGCGGGGGAAGGCAGCAGCCCGGACAGCAGGTCGGCCAGGACCGCCAGGCCGTCCGGGCTGAGCACCGACTCCGGGTGGAACTGCACCCCCGCCACGCCCCGCCCGCGCAGCGCGTGCACCGCGCCGTCCGCGCCGTCGCGCGCCACCTCGACCGGCCCGTACGGGGTGGTCAGCCGGTCGGCGTCCGCCCGGGCCGTGAACGTCGAGTAGAAGCCGACCCGGCGCCGCGTGCCGAAGAGCCGCACCTCCCGCTGGAGCCCCTGGTAGGGCGCGTCCCGGCGGTGCAGCGCCAGCCCGAGCAGGCCGCACAGCAGCTGGTGGCCCAGGCAGACCGCCAGGATCGGCCGGCCCTCGGCGAGCAACCCGGCGAGCAGACCGCGCAGCGCGACCATCTTCGGCTCGGTCGTGCTGCCCGGGTCGCCGGGACCGGGACCGACCACCACCAGGTCGTAGCCGTCCACGGGGCCGGCGGCGTGCCACGGCCGAAGCGTCACCGCCAGGCCCAGCGCGCCCAACTGGTGGGCGAGCATCCCGGTGAACGTGTCCTCGCCGTCGACGATCAGCACCCGACGCCCGGCCAACCCGGGCAGGCCGGGCGCGTCCGGGGCGTGCTGGTCCAGCCAGAACCGGGCCAGCGGCGCGTTGCGGGCAGCCAGCGCCGCGCGGACCTCGGGGTCGTCGGCGAGGCGTACCGCCGGGCGCGCGCCGGCCGTGGGGGCCTGCGGGCCCAGACCCAGCGCGGCGAGCACGCCGGCGGCCTTGGCGTGCGTCTCGGCCACCTCGCCCTCGGCCGTGGAGTGCCGGACCAGGGTGGCCCCGACCGGCACCCGCAGGTCGCCGGCGGGGGAGATCTCGGCGGTCCGGATCAGGATCGGCGCGTCCAGGCTCTGCCGGCCGGCGTCGTCGCGGCCGAGCAGCGCCAGCACCCCCGCGTAGTAGCGTCGCCCGGTGCGCTCGTGCCGGGCGATCACCCGGCAGGCGTTCTCCATCGGGCTGCCGGTGACGGTGGGCGCGAACATCGTCTCGCGCAGCACCTCCCGTACGTCCTTCGTGCCCCGGCCGGCGAGCAGGTACTCGGTGTGCGCCAGGTGGGACATCTCCTTGAGGTACGGCCCGACCACCTGGCCGCCGTGCTCGGCGACGGTGGCCATCATCTTCAGCTCCTCGTCCAGCACCATGTACAGCTCCTCGACCTCCTTGGGGTCGGCGAGGAAACGCAGCAGCGCGCCCCGGTCGGCGTCCGCGCCGGTGTGCCGGAAGGTGCCGCTGATCGGGTTCATCATGACCAGCCCGTCGTCGACGCTGACGTGCCGCTCCGGGCTGGCGCCCACCAGGATGCGGGTGCCGGTGTGCACCACGAACGTCCAGTACGCCCCGCGCTCGCCGGACAGCAGCCGGCGCAACGCCGCGAGCGCGGCGACCAGCGGCGGCCCCTCGACGGTGGCGCGCAGGCAGCGGTGGATGACGAAGTTCGCGCCCTCGCCGCGCCCGATCTCCTCGGCGAGCACCCGGCCGACGGTGGCCGCGTACGCGTCGTCGCTGACGTCGAAGCCGGCGCCGGCGGTGCGCACGGGCACGTCGGGCAGCGCGGCGAGGGCCTCGGCCAGACCGATCCGCTCGTGCCGGGCGATCTCCAGGCACTCCAGCGGTACGCCGTCGTCGACGCAGGCGAAGCCCCGCTCGGTGACCTGCCGGTAGGGCACCAGCGCCAGCGTGCGGGGGCCGGGCGGCCCGTCGGGCAGCGGGATGTCGGCGAGCCGTTCCGCCACGCGTACCGTGCCGGTGAACAGCTCCAGGTGGTCGGCGCCCTCGCGTCGGACGAGCGCGAACGGGCCGGGGTCGGCGCCGGCAGCGACGGCGGCCAGCAGCTCGGGCAGGTGGGTCATGGGGTCTCCTCGGGCCGGGCGGCACCCGGGCGGGGCGACCGGGAGGGCCGGGGAGAGACCGGCGGCCGCCTCGTCGGGCGGCCGCGTGGGAAGCTACGCGCGGGGGATGGCCGCCGGGTCGGCGGGCCACCAGCAGGACAGGTGCGCGAGCATGGCACCACCCTACGCGGCGGCCCACGGGCCGGGAAGCCGATCGGGCGTACGGCCCACCCGCTGGGACGCCGGCCCGCGGCGCACCGGGTAACTTGACCGTCGATGAACATTCTCGCGCTCGACCTGGGCACCTCCTCGGTACGCGGGCTCGTGCTGGACGCGGACGCCCGCCCGCTGCCCGGCGCGCTGGCCCGGCGCAGGGTGAGCCTCGTCGTGCACGACGACGGGACCGGCACGCTGGACGGCCCCGGCTACCTGGCCTGCCTGGTCGAGTGCCTGGACGAGCTGGCCGTGGCGGGGCACCTGCGGGACGTGTCCCTGGTGGCGACCTCCGCGCAGTGGCACTCGGTGGTCCCCCTGGGCGCCGACGGCGTGCCCCTCGGGCCGGTGCTGACCTGGCTGGACACCCGGCCGGCAGCCCTGCCCGGCGCGCCGGGGCCGGCCGACCCGGACGATTTCCACCAGCGCACGGGCACGTGGTGGCACCGCTGCTACTGGTCGATCCGGCTGCCCTGGCTGCGGGAGCACACCGGCGGCCCGATCGCCCGGTTCGCCGGCCTGGCCGAGTACGTGCTGGGCGAGCTGCTCGACACCGCGCCGATGTCGATCTCCCAGGCGTCCGGCACGGGACTGCTGGACCTGCGGACCCTGGACTGGGACGCCGAGGCCTGCGCGCTGGCCGGTAGCCGGGCCGAGGAACTGCCCGAACTGGCCCCGGCGCGGTGGCGGGGCCGGCTGCGGCCCGCGTACGCGCGGCGCTGGCCCCAGCTCACCGACGCGCCGTGGGCCGGGCCGGTGGGCGACGGCGCGGCGTCGAACGTCGGCACCGGCTGCGTCGCCCCGGACCGGGTCGCGGTGACCGTGGGCACCTCGGCGGCGGTCCGGCTGATGCAGCGCGGCCCGGCGGGCGAGGAACTGCTCCCGCTGCCGGAGACGCTCTGGCGCTACCGGGTCGACCACGACCACGTGGTGACCGGCGCCGCGTACTCCTCCGGCGGCAACCTGTTCGCCTGGGCCAACCGGGAGCTGCGGCTGCCCGAGGGCGCGGAGCTGGACGCCGCGCTGGCCCGGCTGCTACCCGACGGCCGCCTGCCGGTGAACGTCCGCTTCGGCGGCGATCGGCCGCCCGGCCTGGTGCCGGCCGGGTCCGGCGAGCTGCGGGGGCTGAGCTTCAGCAGCACCGCCGTGGACATCCTGGCCGGGTTGATGCGGGGCCTGTGCGACCTGGTCGCCGAGGACCTCACGGTGCTGGAGTCCACCGTCGACAAACCGGTCGAGGTGGTGCTCGGCGGGGGAGCGGTGGCCGCCTCACGCTGGTGGCGTTCGGCGTTCGCCGCCGCGCTCGCGCCCCGGCCCGTGTGGTACGGGCGCAACCCGGAGGTCGGGGCGAGCGGTGCGGCGCTGGTCGCGTTGGGCCGCGTCGGCGACGCGACCCGGCTCGCCGACATCGGCCGGACGGACGAGCCCGCCTCACCCTCCTGAGTCGCACCTCAGCCCGGCCCGTTGACACAGCTCGCGGGCCTGATTGGATGGACTCCGTTCCCCGGGTCGCCGCGGCGGACGCGAGGGACGTAGGAGGCAGGTGTGGGCGCAGGTCCGGGCCCGGCACGGGGCGAGGTGCCGCACCACCGCCGGCGCCGGTTCGACGTCCGGGTCGTCCCGCACCGGCGCCGTTCGCCGTTCCGGTTGCGGGACTGGCGGATGCGCACCAAGCTCGCCACCGTGCTGGTCATCCCGTCGGTGGCGTTCCTGGTGCTGGCCGGCGTGCAGACCCACGCCCTGGTCGGGCAGACCACCGCGCTCGGCGACTTCGCCGAGCAGGTGGGCATCGGCCGGCAGATCACGGCCGCGATCCACCAGCTCCAGCAGGAGCGGGACCGGGCCGCCGGTGAGCTGGGCGAGCTGCGGCGCAGCGGCGCGGGCGCCGACCGGGACGCGGCCATCGTCGCGCTGAAACCGTTGCAGAGCGCCACCGACCAGGCTCTGCGCGAGCTGCGCCGCGCGGCCGAGCCGCTGGCCGACGCCGACGCGTCCTGGCGGGTCGCCTACTCCGAGGTGCTGGAGGCCTACCAGCAGGTCGTCTACATCCGGGCCGCGATCCCCCCGGCGGTGCTGGGCAGCGACACCATCCTCAGCAACTACCACCGCGCCGTCGACGCGCTGCTCAGCCTCCTCGCCGAACCGTCTCCCGGCGAGGACCAGCCCGCCCTCAGCGACGCGGTGCTGCGCTACGTCCAGCTCGCCCGCGTCAAGGAGCTGTCCTCCCGGGTCCGCGCCCAGCTCTACGAGGCCGCCCGGTCCGGCCGGTACGGCGTGGAGGACCAGGTGGTTCTGACCGACCTGCGGGCCCAGCAGCTCACCGCGCTGGGCGCGTTCCGGGTTGCCGCGACGGCCGCGCAGATCGGCCGCTACGACGAGACCTCCGTAGACCCGGCGTTCCTGGCCGCCACCCGGCTGGAGGAGCAGAGCCTGCCGACGGGCGGCGCCCAGCCGGCCGTCCTGCCCGCTCCACAGTGGTGGGCGGCCAGCGAGCAGCGCCAGGAGCTGCTGCGCCGGGTCGAGGCGTCGGTGCTCGACGACGCCGTACGACAGGCCGACGAGGTGAGCGCCGCGCAGTTGCGCACGACGCTGCTGGTCGTCGGCGTGGTCGTCGCGGTGCTGCTGGTGGCCCTGCTCATTTCCGTTCTGGTCGGCCGCTCCATTGCCCGGTCCATGCGGCTGCTGCGCGGCCAGGCTCTGCGGATCGCCCAGCTCGAGCTGCCGGAGGCCCTGGACCGGCTGCGCACCGTGACCGGCGGCGTCCCCACGATCGAGGTCCCGCCGGCGGTGGTCCGCTCGCTCGACGAGATCGGCGAGCTGGCCGAGGCGTTCGTCGCGGTGCACCGCAGCGCGGTCAGCGTCGCCGTGGAGCAGGCAACCACGCGGCGCAACGTCAACGCGATGTTCGTCAACCTCGCCCGGCGCAGCCAGGTGCTGGTCGAGCGCCAACTGGAGCTGCTGGACGACCTGGAACGCGAGGAGAGCGACCCGGACCAGTTGGAGAACCTGTTCAAGCTCGACCATTTGGCCGCCCGCATGCGGCGCAACGACGACAGCCTGCTGGTGCTGGCCGGGACCGAGTCGACCCGCCGGTGGAACCGGCCGGTGGGACTCGGCGCGGTGCTGCTGGCGGCCAGCGCCGAGATCGAGCAGTACCAGCGGGTGCGCCACGAGGCGGTGGCCGACCTGCACGTCGTCGGCCACGCCGTCGGTGAGCTGGTCCACGTCCTCGCCGAGCTGCTGGAGAATGCCACCTCGTTCTCCCGCCCCGACACGGTCGTGGCCGTCACCGCCGGGACCGAGGGCCCCGGTGCGGTCATCGAGATCGCCGACGAGGGCCTCGGCATGAGCCCGGCCGCCCTGGCCGAGGCCAACGCCGTCCTCGCCACGCCGCCGGCAGCCGACGTCGCGACCGTCGAGCGGATGGGCCTGTTCGTGGTCAGCCACCTCGCCGCGCGGCTCGGCGTCGAGGTGCGGCTGCACGGCCGCGCGAACGCCGGCCTCGTCGCCCGGATCCGGCTGCCCGGTGAAGTCCTGGCCCCGACGCCTGCGACGGAGCCGGGCGCGTCCGCCCCGGCGCGGATGCTGACCTCCGCGGTCGCCTGGGCCGGCGCGCCGTCGCCCGACGAGATGCCGGTGGCCGGCCGCCGCCCGGAGGCCGCCGTGCCCCACCAGACCCGGCCGGTGCGGGCCGAGGAGGTGCCCGTGCCGGCGGCCGGGTCGCCGGCGGGCCCGGCCGCCGGGTCGCCCACGGGCGGGGGCTGGTGGTCCCGCCAGGGCCCGGCGCCGGCCCCGGTACGGGAGACCTCGCCCGCCCCGCCCGCCGTCCCGGTGACCGGCGGGACCAACGCCCGCGGGCTGCCCGTACGGGTGCCGATGGCCCAGCTCTCCGCCGTCACCCAGCCGGCGCGGCCGCAACAGCCGGCGGCACGCCACGACCCGGACCCGGAGGCGGTCGGCGGCATGCTGTCCCGGCTCTACAGCGGCGTCCGGCGGGCCGAAGCCGAGGACACCACCGAGATTTTCATGCCGCCCGGCGGCGTGCGCTCCGAAGGAGGAGATCGATGACGACGTTGAGCCAGGAGGCCCGCGACCTGAGCTGGCTGGTCAGCGGATTCACACAGCGGGTGCCGGGAGTGGCGCACGCCATCGTGGTCTCCTCCGACGGCCTGCTGGTCGCGATCTCCGACCACCTGCCCCGGGACAACGCCGACAAGCTCGCCGCGGTGACATCGGGACTGATGAGCATCACCGCGGGCGCCGCCCAGATGTTCGACGGCGACGTGGTCAAGCAGACGGTCGTCGAGATGGGACGCGGCTACTTCCTGGTCATGCAGGTGCGCGACGGGTCGATCCTGGCCACGCTGGCCGGCGCGGACGCCGACATCGGCGTGGTCGGCTACGAGATGGCGCGGCTGGCCAAGCAGGCGGGGGAGATGCTCACCCCGGCGCTGCGGGCGGAACTGCAGCAGGCGCTGCCGCGCTGACAAAGGCTTACCGCGTGACGCCGGGATCGCTCGGCCACGGCGTCACGCCGCCGGCGGCGAGATAGGAAGATCACACGACTTAAATCCACTCACAAAATACTGCAACAGGTTAGGCCTATATTTGGTTTAAAAGGTGGGGGT